>NZ_NOXX01000215.1 GCF_002251775.1 Flavobacterium aurantiibacter | reverse complement strand
TAAATCAGGTATAAATATACGGAATATATTTGGATAACTCAAAGATTTTATTTACGGCCTTGTTCCTAACGGGAGCATTTGCCAACGCACAACAAAACGGCGGTTCTTCGCCGGTAGATTCGCTCTCGGTACAACGCGATTCTACGATGGTACTTAAAGAAAATTACAACCAGATTAATACCGAAGCGGCACTCGAAGCTCAAAAGCGGGCCGAGGAAGCGCAAGAACGTGCTGAAAAGGCACAACGCGAAACCGAGAAAAATCTAAAGAAAATCGCTAAAGAACAGCGAAAGACCGAAAAGGCACAAAAAGCACTGGAAAAACGTCAGAATAAGATTGCGGACGCTGAAAGTGAAATTAGAAAGATTAATCGACGTATCGAAAACGAGCAGGAAGATTTGGCTAAACTCGAAGAAAAGCTGCAACGTGTACGCGAGAAAAGCAATTCTTCGAACGAAGACGTTTTGAAAATGGAGCAAAAACGCAACAAACAACAAATACGTGTGAACGATCTGAAAATTAAACTCGAAAAGAAAGAGAAAAGCCTGCAAAAGCTTCGCAATTAATCGAGCTGTTTTTTTGCTATTTGGGCGTGCCCCCGCTATTTAGTGGAAATACATACAGCGGGGTCGGTTGCGCTGCTGCAATAATAAAACCGCCACTGCTTTGCTACTATTTTTTTACAAATGGGCTTCCGCTGGTCGCCAGTTGTAAAAAGTAGCAACAGCGCTGGCGGTTTCACTATTTCCGCGTTGCCACCTCATGCGGGCAATCATTGTCCTGAAATCAGTTTCCGGCGAATGGCGAGTTGAAAATACCGACGGCTAGTTCGGCCCAAATCAGTATAAACACGATTAGTACAATAAATCCTACCAAAATTCGCTGCCCTTTTTTGTGGACGAAACGGTACAAGATTTCCAGAAAAAGCCAAAAACCGAGAAGTATGCCGGCCATGGCAAGGAAATCGGTTGCAGTCCAGTAAATTTCGTCGGTAAATTGCATTAAGATGAGCGGTAAACACAGAAACGCAACGATAAGTACAACGATAGAGAACGCGCGTTTTGGGAAACTCATTTGAGGTGATTTATTCATGATGATTTTTGTGTTACGTTTTTCCTGCGTTAAGGACAGCAGCGGTATAAATTGCGGGCAAAAGGGTTTTGGTACCGACAAGGGAAAGCGACCAACGGAAGCTTGCCCTAGCGTTGTACCAAAGGCTTTTGACCAAATTTATATCAGCGAATGGCCTGACGGCAAAAATAGCAAACCGCAGTAGTGAACGGGCATAAACTTTTATACGGTTCGTGTACTACTGCGGTTAGCTGTTTTGCCGGAACGCCCAGAAAAAAATTACGATTTAATTGCTTTTTCTTTCTTCTTTACGTTTACCACGGGCTTGGTTCCCGACACGTTGTTTAAATCGCTCAAAACGTTGAGCGCTTCTTCCATGTACGCATCTTTTTGAAGTTGCTCGTGCCAACGGTTGCGTTTTTCTTTCAGAATACTGTCTTTTTCGATTTGCGCCAACTCGTAAGGCAACGATTTATACACGTAGTTGGTTTTGTAATCGTTAATCGACTTGTATCTTTTCGATTCGTTTTCCAGCTGATCTTGCTCTTTTTTAAACTGTTGCAAGTTTAAGCTGTACACCAATTCGTCTTTGCGCTTGCTCAACCATTTGGCATTTTGATCGATAAGCTGAAATTGTTTGCTCGCCGCCACGCGTTTTTTACTGTTTTCGATAGCCGCTTGAATGGCCGTTTTATATGTCGACGTTTTGTAATCGGCGGGTGCAATTTTGTCCCACGCCATGGCATTAGGCATGTCGCGCTCGCCAATTTCGATATAACTGTAGCGATCTGGAATGCTCACATCGCTGCTCACACCTTTTAGTTGCGTAGAGCCGCCGTTAATGCGGTAGAACTTTTGCGTTGTAGTTTTCACCGCACCTAAATCGCCCACCGAGCTGTTTCGAACCAATTGGTTGAGGTCGATTACATTTTGAACTGTTCCTTTTCCGTACGATTGCTTGCTTCCGATAACTACGCCACGACCGTAATCTTGCATCGCAGCAGCCAAAATTTCTGAGGCTGAAGCCGAGAAGTTATTGATCATAAGTACCAGCGGACCGTCCCATTGAACGCGCGAGTCGGTATCGGCTAAAACTTCCTGTTCTTTACCTGCCGATTTCACTTGTACCACCGGACCTTTATCGATAAACAAGCCCGCTATATCAACTACAGTTCGTAAAGAACCTCCGCCGTTATCGCGCAAATCCATGACTAAGCCGTCGATATTTTCTTTTTTCAAACGTTCGATTTCCAACGCAACGTCTTTGGCGGCATCGCGGCGGTCTTTGTTTTCAAAATCAATGTAAAATTTCGGTAAGTGGATGATGCCGTAGCGTTTGCCGTCTTTCTCTACCACGCTCGATTTAGCGTAGGTTTCTTCGATTTCAACCACATCGCGAATGATCGAAATTACTTTAATCGAACCGTCTACTTTTTTCACGGTTAAGCGCACTTCGGTTCCTTTTTTACCTTTAATTTTCTTAACGACATCGTCGAGACGCATGCCCACAACGTCAACGGGTTCGGCAGCGCCTTGTGCCACTTTCATGATCACGTCGCCGGGTTCGAGTTGTTTATCGCGCCAAGCGGGTCCGCCAGAAATAAGTTCTGTAATTTCGGTGAAGTCGTTTTTCTTTTGTAAACGGGCACCAATTCCTTCGAGCGTTCCCGAAATACTGAGGTCGAACTTGTCTTTATCTTCCGGTGCAAAGTAGTTGGTATGCGGATCAAAACCTTCGGCAATAGAATTTACGAAGATGGCAAACCAGTCTTCGCGATTCAAATCTTTCACAAAGCTGAAATAATCGTCGAGCGATTTTTCAGAGCTTTCACGCGTTTCTTTTTCTAAATCGGCATACGATTTTGCTTTGTAGTTCGCATCGGCTTTTGCTTTGTCTTCTTCCAATTTGAGTTTATCGGTTAAAGACGATAAGGTTCCGAGCTTGATTTGTTTTCTCCAACGATCTTTGAGTGCGTTAATCGAATTTGCGTACGGCATTTTCTCGTAATCGGTATCAAAAGTTTCGTTTTCGTCGTAGTTGAACGGTTTTGCGAGCAAATCTTTATAAAACGATTTGCTTTCTTGCATACGTTCCATCAAACGATTGTAGGTGAGATTAAAAAACGTGAGATCTTTATTATTGATTTGATCGTCGATTTCTAGTTCGTACTTTTTAAATTCTTCGATATCCGATGCAAGGAAAAAGCGTTTGGCAGGATCGAGCGCCTCGATGTACTCTTTGTACACGCTTTTGCTGAAATTATCGTCGATGTTTTTCGGATCGTAATGTCCTTTTTGTAAAACAAAAGCCAGCAATTCAAGTAATAATTTGTCTTTCTCATCATTGTTGGACGACTTTGGAAAAAACGACCACAATGCCACGCAAAGCACTAATAGTGCTGCGATTATCTTAAAATTCTTTTTCATAAAATCTATCAGAGTTTTCATCTAAAACAATAACTAAGGTAAGTAAAAACCGTGCCGATACTTTTTGCTGCGCTATAATTTTTTGTTAAACCAATAACTGTTTGGTTTATTGATTGTTAGCGCATTTTGGCGTCAGAAACGAATCGGAAGCTAAATCAGCTTAGTTGCCCCACTAAAATTAGTTATTTTTGGGGTTTGACGCAATGTCTTCGCGTTCGTTACAAATTTAAACAATAGTTGTCATGCAGTCTAGTGAAACAAGCAGGCCTTTAATTCTAGTTACCAACGACGATGGGGTTACCGCACCCGGCATTCGTACGCTCATTTCGGAAATGTGTTTACTTGGCGATGTTTTAGTTGTGGCGCCCGACAAACCACAAAGTGCCACAGGGCATGCAATTACGATCAACAATACACTGTATCTGCAAAAGTTGAGCAACGACGGTAGTTTTGAAGAGTACAGTTGTTCGGGAACGCCGGTAGATTGTGTGAAATTTGCTGTTAATGAAATTTTGCATCGTAAGCCCGATTTATGTGTTTCGGGAATCAACCACGGCAGTAATTCGTCGATCAATGTTATTTATTCGGGAACGATGAGTGCGGCCGTAGAAGCGGGGATCGAAGGTATACCTGCTATTGGATTTTCGCTCAGCGATTACAACTGGGATGCAAATTTTGAGCCGTGCCGACCTTTTGTTCGCAGTATTGCGGCTCAGGTTTTGGCAAACGGTTTACCTAAAGGTGTGGTTTTAAATGTGAACTTTCCGCATCCGGACAAGGAGTTTCTAGGAATAAAGATTTGTAGGCAGGCAAATGCCATGTGGCAAGAAAAGTTCGATAAGCGCGTTTCGCCATTAGGGAAAAGTTATTATTGGCTTACCGGAACCTTTGTAAATTTGGACCAAGGAACCGACACCGACGAGCACGCACTGGAAGCGGGCTACGTTTCGATTGTTCCGACGCAGTTCGATTTAACGGCACATCACGCCATTTCAGAACTTAATACATGGAATTGGAATGAGTAATTGGAAAGAACTATTTATCGGAGCACTTTTAGCACTAGTACTAACAGTAGTAACATCGGTATTGTTTATCTATTTGCTAACACCGTATAGTTATATGCCAGGACTTGAATTGCTATATCAGCAGCATAAGTTGGGAAAACTTATTACCATTTGCAGTATTCCAAACTTGGGACTGTTTTTCTGGTTGATGTACAAAAAACGCGATTTTATAGCGCGTGGAATTGTACTGGGCGCCATTTTACTTACTCTTTTAACTCTGTTCCTGTAAGATGAAATACTACATTATTGCTGGAGAGGCATCGGGCGATTTACACGGTTCGAATTTGATTAAAGAATTGGTGCAGCTCGATGTACAAGCTGAAATTCGCGCATGGGGTGGCGAATTGATGGAAGGTGCGGGAGCGAAGGTGGTGAAAAACTACCGTGACTTAGCATTCATGGGTTTTGCTGAGGTGGTAAAGAATTTGGGAACCATTTTAAAGAATATCGCTTTTTGCAAAAACGACATCGCCGCATTCAAGCCGGATGTTTTGATTTTGATTGACTATCCGGGATTTAATATGCGCATTGCCAAGTGGGCGAAGCAACACGGAATTCGCGTTCATTATTACATTTCGCCACAAATTTGGGCTTGGAAAGAAAATCGGATTAAAGCGATAAAGCGAGATGTGGATCGGATGTTTGTTATTTTACCGTTTGAGAAATCGTTTTACGAAGACAAACATCATTTTAAAGTGGATTACGTCGGACATCCGTTGTTGGATGCGATGGCTCAGCGCAGTTACGACGATTTTGATACCTTCTGCGCCAAGCACCAATTAAACAACAAACCGAAGATTGTTTTCTTACCGGGAAGCAGAAAGCAAGAAATCGAGAAAATGCTTGCACAGATGCTTAAGATGGTGGCGTATTATCCGCAATACGAGTTTGTAATTGCAGGAGCGCCTGGGCAAGAAGCAGCATTTTACAAGAAGTTTATCTCGAATTATCAGGTAAAGCTACTTTTTGGTGTTACATACGATTTGCTGCATCACGCTACCGCCGCCTTGGTAACTTCTGGAACGGCAACTTTAGAAACGGCCTTGTTCAAAGTTCCTGAGGTTGTTTGCTATCGCGGAAGTTTTATTTCCTATCAGATTGCAAAACGCATTTTGACATTGAAATATATTTCGTTGGTGAATTTGATCATGGATCAAGAAATTGTAACCGAATTGATACAAGATCGGTTTAACGAAAAGAATTTGAAGTCGGAGTTAGATCGCTGCTTAGCTTCGGAGCACCGCGCGAAAATGTTGTACGATTACGAGGCATTGATTGCAAAATTGGGGAGTTTCGGTGCGAGTCGACGAACAGCGGAACTGATACTCGCCGATTTGCAAGTTGTTAATTAACAGTTATTAAGATTTTTTCGAATCGAAACTCAGGCAATTATTTCTATTTTTGCCGTCCGAGTAATGTACTACGGCACGAATTTTGCCGTTATGCTCCGACACAGTTTTATTAATAAAGCTAAAGACATCGTCTGAAAAATAAAAAGTAAACTATGACGCGATTGAGATTCTTTTTTCTGATTTCCTTTTTGATGTTCACATTTGTGGGTTCGTCGCAAATTATAACGTCTAAGAAGCAAGCCATGAAAAAAGGCGTTTACCAACCGCGTACAGAAACTACGTCGACCGCTTCAACAAAAACTGCTTCTGAAATGGCTGCAGCGCCAAAGGTCCCTGCCGCGACAAAGCTAGCTCCGGCTCCTAAGCCAACTCCAAAACCCGAAGTTGCGGTTGCAAAGCCAAAACCACAAACAAAGCCTTCGAAAAAGAATATCATCAACGAAGAACCCGATTCTGATCTGGTGTTTCCGTCGTTCACAAATTATTTGGGCAACCAAATGATTAATAATGCGATGGGTTTTCTCGGTGTTCGTTACCGCGGTGGAGGAACAACGCCTGCGGGAATGGATTGCTCGGGCATGGTAACTGCCGTACTTAATATTTTTGATATCAAAATGCCGCGCAGTTCCCACGAGATGGCGCAGGTAGGCGAAAAAGTTGATCTAGCCGATGTACAAGCCGGCGACTTGATTTTTTTCAAAACCAACGGACGAAGCGTCATCAATCACGTGGGTATGGTTGTCGAGATTATCGGCGATGAAATTAAGTTCATTCACTCGTCAACCAATAAAGGCGTTATCATTTCTTCTACAAAAGAGCCTTATTACAAAAGGAGTTTCGTTCAAATAAACAGAATTCCGAACAAAGCGTAAATTTTTTGAAATTTACGGTTTTTCCGTAAAATTATTTTTCCCGACCCTTCTACTTTTACCGTGTTGAAAGAAGTGATTGTTTTCCGAAACATCCAATCTCATGCCACGTAGATAATTAAGTGGAAGGCCTTTGCTGATTTCGACTGGGTTATTTAATTGTAAAAGGAGCTTCGGCTCCTTTTTTTCTCATGAATCAGTTGCAATTTCCTATATCGAAAACAGCGGTTGCGTTCCTTGCCGGAATCGTGCTGGGTTTCTTTTGTGTCATACCGCTGCTGTTTTTAGTTCCGGCGAGTTTGCTGCTTTGTTGGTTTTCGGTCGGGAAGTTTCGAAGTACTTTCGATACGGGCGGTACATTTCGAAGCCTCGCTGTGTACTTGCTGGCACTTTTTTGTGGAGCAATTTGTACGGACTTATACAACCGTAATCAAGTTTCTAATTTTCAATTTAACAAACCTGAACACGTATTAATCAAGCCTTTTGAACGACTACGAAACGGTTCAAACAACAGGCGGTTTTATGCTCAAGTTTATCGTACTAAAGAGAAAACGTATTTAGGAAAGGCAGTTGTATACGTTTCGGAAGCCGATACAGCCGTTGCCATTGGGCGTATCGTACAAGCTTACGGTCGTTTTTCAAAGTTGCAGCCGCCGAGAAATCCAGGAGCTTTTGATTACAAAGCGTATTTGAATCGAAAAGGCATTAGTGCGCAGATTTATTTGAATCGTTGTGCGTACACCACTGCTCGTTCGACCGATTGGAGTATTCGAACCGTTGCCGAATCTTGGCGCACTGTTGCCGAGCAAAATTTAGCGCGCAGCCAATTGTCGGCCGACGTGCAAGCCATGCTTATGGCACTTGTTTTAGGTCAACAACAAGGCATGAGTGAAACCATTACCGAGGAGTATCGGGTTGCCGGTGCCGTTCATATTTTATCGGTAAGTGGTTTGCATATCGGCATTTTGGTACTTTGTATGTATGCGTTTTTGAACAAATTACCCAACACGCCTGTTTGGCGCTTCGGTAAATTACTGACTTTGTTGCTGATTTTGTGGCTGTTTGCTTTTTTAGCAGGTTTCGGTCCGTCGGTCGTACGGTCGGTATTTATGGTGTCCTTTGCTTTGATTGGGAAGTTTATCAATCGCAAAACAAATTCCATTCATACACTTGTTGCTTCGGCAGTGATTTTATTGGCGATTCATCCGGTTTACTTATTCGACGTTGGATTTCAATTGAGTTATTTGTCGTTGCTATCAATTTTAATTCTGCAACCGCGTTTCTCTTCCTTGTTTGCAAGCAGATTTCGAATCGTGAATTACTTTCGTGATTTGATGAGTGTTTCACTCGCAGCACAACTAGGCACTGCACCATTAACAGTACTCTATTTTCATCAGTTTTCGTTTTTATTTTTGATTTCTAATTTGATTTTGATTCCTGTTTTGGGAATAGTTATGATAGCAGCAACAATAGCTGTTTTGATTAGTTTGTTTACGGTGATACCGGACTTTTTCGCCAACATAGTTTCGTTCTTAATTGATAGCATGAACAGCTGCGTAGCCTTTCTATCTGATTTCAGGCAATTGGTTTTTGAGAACGTATCTTTTTCAGGTTGGCAATGTCTGCTAACCTATTTTCTGCTGGTTGTTTTGATCTTGTACATTAGTTCTCGCCATTACAAATATCTCTATGCAATAGGCGTCGTGTTGCTGTGTTTTCAAGTCGGCATTTTAACAGAGAGAATACGTTTATCGGATACGCATACTTTAACAGTTTTGTATCAACGGTCGGAACCCATTTTAATTGAACAAAAGAATGATGTTGCAACTATCTTTACTGCGAAGAGATCTTCGATTGAATCTGTTTTGAATGATTATGTGCGCCAAGCAAAAGTTCGTGATTGGAGTTTCGCTTTGTCGAAGCATTATTTTCGAGTAAACGGAAAGCAATTGGTGTATGTGGACACAAATTTTGTAGATGAATCGCTTCGCAACGCACACATCTTCATTCTAAACAAGGCGGCACGAATCAATGTACAGCGATTGATCGAGCAATACCAGCCGGAGTGTGTGGTGGCTTGCGCCGATGTTCCGCTTTATTTAGAACGAATGTGGAAAGAAAGCTGCAGCGCAAATCGTATTCGTTTTTACAGCGTTCGAGAGTATGGAGCAATTACAATAAAATAAGCCGTATCTCTGTTAAGAAATACGGCTTAGCGCGTATTAATTGATAAAATTACTTCTTTTTGTTGGCTATGATTTGTTCGGCACCCGTAATCCAAGCCGCCGGGCCACCAGCAACGTAACCTGTGCTTCCAAGACGTTCGAGGTTTGCTGTGTTCTTTTTATCGACATCAACAATCCAAACCGTAGGATAACCGCGAACGTTAAATAGCTTTTGCAGATTCATATTCTGCGTTTTAGTATTCTCGTCGAGTGTTTTTCTTCTTGGAAAATCGAGTTCAACTAAAATCACGTTTTTTGCTGCCCAACTTTTAAATTCGGGTGTTTGAAAAACTTCTTTTTGCAATTTAATGCACCAGCCGCACCAGTCTGAACCTGTGAAAAAAAGCATCAAAGGCTTCTTTTTCTTTACGGCAATCGTTGAAGCCTCTTCCATGTTTGTGTACCACTTTAATTCTTGGGCTTGTATGGAAGGCGCGGCAAATAGAAGGCAGATTAGCAGTAACTTAAAAGTGCTTTTCATATTTATTTAATTCGTGCAATCAAATTTTCTGGAGTGTGGTACCCAACGATTGTTTCTTTGATCTCGCCTGCTGGAGAAATAATTACCATTGATGGATAACCGGGAACTTTCAAGAATTGCGCAAACTGATGTTGAGAATTACGACCTTTCTTGTTTGGATCGTAACCCGGATTGGAATAGGTTTCGCCTTTAAAGTTCACTTCGTCGTTTCCTTCTGCGTTGAATTTTACTGCGTAGTATTTTTCATTAATAATAGCTGTTACGCTTGGATCAACGAAGGTGTTTTTATCCAACATTTTACATGGTCCGCACCAAGTGGTGTACACATCCATGAAAATAGGTTTTGGATTTTTTTGTTGCGCAACTAGGGCTTCTTCCAAAGTAAGCCATTTAACATCTTGGCTCATTCCCAAAAATGAGACCATAAGAAAACCGAATAAGAGTATTTTTTTCATACTAACAATTTTACAAAATTCGTGCCTGAAATTATTTTACACTGCCTGTTAATCGCTTTATGTAAGGCGAAAGCAATAATAGTAAAATTCCTGCTAATAATGCATATAATGCCAGCAGCTTGTATTCAGCGGTGTAGACTTGTAGTTTCTCAAAATTCGACATGTTTTTTGCCGATTTTGCGATACCTGCGCCTAAAATTCCAGCCATGTACTGTCCGTACGCACTCGCTAAAAACCACATTCCCATCATCACTCCTTGAATTTTTTCAGGAGCTAATTTTGTTACTGCCGACATTCCGATAGGCGACAAACACAATTCACCGAAAGTAATCACCAACCAACCCAAGGTAAATAATTCAAGAGAAGTAAGTCCGCTCTCTGAAGCGAAGTTCTTACCGAGAAAGAAAATTAGAAATCCGCCTGCTAGAAATAAAAATCCAAACCCAAATTTCGAGGTTGTTGAAGGTTCTAGTTTTCTTGTCGAGAGCCAAACCCAAAACAAACCAACAAGGGTTGCAAAAAGGATAACAAATAATGAATTCGCGGAGTTGTTTACGCCGTTTGGATCGAGTGTGAGACCAAAGAATGTATTGTGCAGATTTTCAGCCGCGTATAAGCTCAGTGAACCACCACTTTGTTCAAAAAATCCCCAGAAAACAATCGAAAACAGGATGAATATCAATGCTGCAATCAATTTTTTGTTTTCAACTAGAGAGAAATTTCGCATTTCATAAAAGAGATATAAAAGTGCAGCTGGACCAATTACTGCCATAAAAATATCGGTGTATTCTGGAACTGATACTAGTGTCATCAGTATCGGAATAGTTACCAAACTTCCCAGAAAAACGCTGACTTCAACCAACCTACGTTTAGACACCGTTAGATGCAATAACGGGCTCATACCGATGGTTCCCAACTTTTTTTGCGTATTGATAAATGTGAGTAAACTGATAATCATTACTACCGCTGCGAAGCTAAAGGCTACATTCCAGCGCAAATGTGTTGGAACATATTCTGAAAAAAGCGATCCGTTTCCAACGGAAATGCATAAATAACCTCCCAAAAGCGCGCCCAGATTGATGCCTGCATAAAAGGCCGAGAAGCCTGCATCGCGCCGAGCATCGCCATCTTTGTAGAGCATTCCTACGATGGTTGTGATGTTGGGTTTGAAAAATCCGGTTCCAATAATTGTAAAGCTGATGCCAAGAAAGAAGAACGATTTTGGATCGATTGCCAAAATGACGCTTCCAGCAATCATTAGCATACCACCCCAAAACAGCGATTTCCGAAAGCCAAGTATTTTATCGGCAAACAAGCCGCCAATAAATGTAAAAGCATAAACGAAAGCTTGCGTGGCGCCGTATTGTAAATTGGCTTTTTCAGTGTCGAGCAGTAGCACGTCGACCATAAAAATAACCAACATTCCGCGCATCCCGTAGAAGCAGAAACGCTCCCACATTTCGCTGAAAAATAGTGGCCAGAGTTGTTTCGGAAACTTACCCTGAAAATCTTGAATAGCTGCTGTCATTATTTTAGTCCTTTTTCGGCCATCACGCGATTGAGTTGACGCAATAAGGCAAACATCATTAACGTAGCAATCATTAATAGACCGAAATTCACCCAGAAGAAATTGGCTTTATCCGGATAAGTGTCCCATAAACTAGCTAAAACGCCGCTTAATTTGTTTCCGATTGATGTCGCAAGAAACCAACCTCCCATCATTAGTGAGGTAATTTTCGGTGGACTCAATTTCGAGACGACCGACAATCCCATCGGACTTAGAAATAATTCGCCAATGGTTATGATGCCGTAATTAGCAATGAGCCACCAAACGCTTACTTTTTCGGCGCCATTCCCACCCGCATTTACCGCAGCAACCATTACTAAGACCGAAAGTGCGGAAATCAGTAATCCGAAAGCGATTTTTGTTGGTGTTCCTGGTTCTTTTCCGCGACCGCGTAACCAAGTGAAAAACGCTACTACCAGCGGCGTGAGTAAAATAACCCAACCCGGATTTATCGACTGGCTTAAGTTGGTTGCCCAAACGCTAATCGTTGCTCCGTCTTGAGGTTTTTTTTCGGCTGCCACATTTCTGAAATAGAGCGGATAAGCAACTTCTTTTTGAACAGCACCATCTACTTTTTGAAGGCGAAATTGTTCGTCGTATTTTTCAATCGTATCTTTTTTGTATTCAAGTTCTTGTGACAGTTTTAAAGAACTAAAGACTGCTTGTGTTGAGCCAGACACTTCACGATCCGTATATCTATCGGCCCAAGTGTTTAAAGCAGAGCCGTTTAGTTTAAAAACAGCCCAAAACAAAATTACCACAGAAAAGATGGCGAGTAGGGCGCCGATGGGTCGCTTGTCTTCTGCTTTAGCGCGAAAATACAGCGAAGCATAAAATGCGACGACGGGAATACACGCAAAAATGAATGCATCTGTTGAGTCGGAGCCAAAAATGTAGCTGTCTGGATTTGTATCTGAGGCAGTTCCCTTCAACAACCAACCGATGATTCCAAAACCAACAGAAGGCAGCAAAATGTACAGTAAAATCTTCGAAAAAGGCATATCGCCCGGTTGTACACCTTTCTTTTGCTCATAGCCGTGGTAGTGTTTACTTCCTAAAACAAAAACCAAAACGCCCACAAACATACCCAGTCCGGCAGCCATAAAAGCCCATTGCCAGCCCAGTGCAATTTTTAAAGCTGCACCAAAGAAGTTACAGACAAAGGCGCCAATATTAATACCCATGTAGAAAATGTTGTATCCTTCATCTTTTTTATCCAAATAGGGCGCTTTGGAATAGAAATTACCGAGTAAAGTCGAAATATTAGGTTTGAAGAAGCCGTTGCCGAGAATTACTAATGTCATGGCAATGTACAAAACCGTAATGTTGTGAACACCCATTAAAAAGTAGCCCACACCCATTAACAAACCGCCGATGATGATTGATTTTTTATAGCCTAAATAACGATCAGCGATGAGTCCGCCTAAAAACGGTGTTAAGAAAACCAAAGCGATGAAAGTTCCGTATAAATCAGATGATTCTTTTTCGGTCATAGCAAAGCCTGCTTCAACGTCTTTGAGGTACAGCGTGAAAATACCGATCATGAGATAATAGCCGAAACGTTCCCACATTTCGGATAAAAACAAATAAGGAAGTGCTTTAGGATGATTTTTCCACATAATGATTAGAGTAAAAACCAAATGTAGTTTTTATTTTGAGAAATTGTAAGTAATCTGCCGATGCAAAAGGTTCTTAACAAGTGGTAAGGAAATTCTAAAGTTTTTAAAAACGATAGAATTAGAATGTAATTTCGCAAAAATTTTGAATATGAACGCCCACGTAGAAAAGTTACAGTTGCAAATTGCTCCGTATCGCGAGCAAATCTTAAATCATTCGCTTTACGCTGAGATGGAAACCTTAGCCGACCTGCGGATTTTTATGCAACACCACGTTTTTGCGGTTTTCGACTTTATGAGTTTGCTGAAAAGTTTGCAACGCGGATTAACTTGCGTGGATCTTCCTTGGATTCCGGTGGGAAATGCCAATACCCGATTTTTAATCAATGAAATTGTTTGTGGCGAAGAATCGGATATCGATGAAAACGGTATTCGCATGAGTCATTTCGAGATGTATTTGAAAGCGATGCGAAATGCGGACGCTGATAGTACAGCTATTAATGCGTTTTTGCAGCAGTTGCAATCGGGCGTTGCAGTACAGAACGTCATTGAACAAGCCGATTTAGCAATAGGCGTCACGAAATTTTTGGACACAACATTTAATTTAATAGCAAGCGGTAATGTACCGTTGCAAGCGGCTGTCTTTACTTTTGGTCGCGAAGATTTAATTCCAAATATGTTTACCTCGCTCCTGCGCGATATGGCCGTGAATTCGCCCGACGCACTGAAATCGTTTGTGTATTACATCGAGCGTCATATTGAAGTTGATGGTGGTCATCACAGTCATTTAGCTTTAGAAATGACTTCGGAATTATGCGGAAGCGATGCTGCTTTATGGGAAGCTGCAACTGCCGCAACTATCGAAGCTTTGAAAGCGCGCATCGGACTTTGGGATGCTGCTCTTGAANCGTTTGTGTATTACATCGAGCGTCATATTGAAGTTGATGGTGGTCATCACAGTCATTTAGCTTTAGAAATGACTTCGGAATTATGCGGAAGCGATGCTGCTTTATGGGAAGCTGCAACTGCCGCAACTATCGAAGCTTTGAAAGCGCGCATCGGACTTTGGGATGCTGCTCTTGAAGCAATTCGTGCAAGTAAGTTAGTTTTTAATCAGGCTTAATCTTTGATTTTTCGGCCGAGCTTCGGACGATTAAGCGTTTAATAGGCAGCTATTTATGCGAGGTAATATTGCAATATTACAAATGAAAAAATGTAAAGTTGAATATCTCGCAAAAAACCATTTTTTTCAAAGAAGACCTTTTCCGTTTCGGACGTGTAGATACCAACCGACGCCGTTGTGCTAGTATTGAGGCAATTCGTGCAAGTAAGTTAGTTTTTAATCAGGCTTAATCTTTGATTTTTTAGTCGGATTTTGCACGATTAAGCGTTTAATAGGCAGTTATTTATAAGAGGTAATATTGCAATATTACAAATGAAAAAATGTAAAGTGTACTAGCTCGTAAAAACCATTTTTTTAATAACGACTTTTCCGCGTTAAGGACAGCAGCGGCATCCCCAAAAATTGCCATGGCCCTCAGTCGGGGATTTTTGGGATACAGCGGATGGCCTGACCCACGCTTTTTTGCAGGAGTGCCTTTAGGCCGACGTAAAAAAAGTGTGGGGAACGCCCAAAAAAAACTACATTTTAGTTAAATCGGTTTCCGGTTCGAGTTCAGTTGCGCTTTGTTGCGGTGTGAACCAACGTGCGGTTAGTGCTCCTTTTAAAATGATTTTTTCGTCGGAAACTTCGAGCCAACTTCCTTCGCGGAGTCCGAGTACGGGTGTTGTATTGAAGGCGTGGTATTCTTGAATGCGCGTTTCACGTGTTTCGCCCATGTGCTTTGATTGGGCATCGGCATCCAGAAAATGCGGATTCAAATTAAAAGGCAATACACCCAAGGTTTGGAAAGATGGCGGCATGACAATGGGCATGTCGTTGGTAGTTTGCATGGATTGTCCGCAAATATTGGATCCGGCCGAGCAACCTAGATACGGCGTTCCCGAATTTATCGCGTCCAAAAGCACAGGAAACAAGTTGCGTTCGTGCAATTCTTTAACCAAAACGAAAGTGTTTCCGCCGCCAGTGAAAATAGCTTGCGCATGGGTAAGCGCCGCAGCGGCATCATCAAAAGTATGTAAACCCACTACTTCTATATTCAATTTCGCGAAAGCGGTCGTAACTTTTTCGGTGTAAGCATCATGAGAGATTCCACTGGGTCGCGCAAACGGAATAAAAACAAGTTTTGTAACGCCTTGAAAATGAGATTTCAATGTGTCGGTTAGGTATTCTAAATAAGCGGTTCCGTGCAGTGTTGAGGTACTGGCGATGATGAGTTTGCGCATAAAAGAAGTTTTTGGCAAATTAACACAACTTTATAGTAACACGCTGAAAACGGAATCGGGATACTTTTAAATTTGATTTTTATATGAAGTTTCGTCCGATTTTCAGTTTTCTTTTTTTGTTAACCGCGTGTGCTCAGGCGCAAATGTTGAACGGTACCGTGAAGTCGGTTAACGGAACCTTGCCGCGTGTGATTGTTTTAAATTTGAGCACCGAACAAGAAACCCGAACCGATGAGCTGGGCCGATTTAGTATTGCTGCTTCGGAAGACGACTTGATTTTGTTTGAGAAAACAGGCTACGTGAAAGCGCGACATTTGGTTGAGAAAGCCGATTTTTCGGGGAATTTTAGTCTGCTCATGGAAGAAAAACCTGAAGAATTGGAGGAAGTAATCGTGTATACGCAGTCGTATGATTTGGTGAAGATGGGCATTTTACAGAAGCAGCCCAAGCGATTAACGGTTGCCGAACGACGGTTGTATACGGCACAATCGACAACCATAGACGGATTCATTAACGCCATTTCGGGTCGCACTAAAATGTTGAAACGCGCTCTAAAACATGAGCGGTATGAACGCAATTATGAGAAGTTGAGTCGCATGTTTGAAGAATCCTACTTTACGGAATCTTTAAAAATTCCGAAAGATGATGTAGCAAGATTTTTGTATTACGCCGCTGAAAATCAGAAATTCACGGTTGTGCTTTCGAGCGGTAATCGGTTTCAAATTATGTTCGCCTTGAGTGAATTAGCCACCGAATTTAAAAAGTTTTAGATGATACGCCTGTTGTTCTTTTGTCTTTGTATGAATACAGTAGTGGCGCAGCGCAGTATTTTAAAAGGTAGCGTTGCGATTTCGGGCTATACGACATCGGCGGTTTTTGTGCAAAACGCTACGACCGAGCAGGAAACCCAAATAGCAGAAAATGGCAGCTTTGAGATTCTGTGCCAAGCCGACGATTTGCTGTTGTTTTATGGCGATGGCATCGATTTTTTTCGCGTGTTGGTCGAGGAAAATCATTTCAAGTTAGGGATGCGCGTGAATTTAACGGCAAAAGCAATTCCGCTGGAAGAGGTTCAAATTGCGAATTACGACGGCATGTTGGCCGGTATCATTGGCTATACACCCAAGCGATATACTGTAGCCGAACGGCGTTTTAAACGTATAGCTAGTTTAGATCCTGTTATGGGTCTAGGCCCAGGGGTAGGCGGAGTTTCTTTTAGTTTAGATCCGATTATGAATAAACTCAACGGCGGAATTCGAAAGTACAAACGTGCGCTCGATGCGGAGCGGGCTGAAATTGCTCGACAGCGTGTATTCGATAAATTTGATGCCACAGAGTTAGCAAAAAGATTAAAAATTGATAAACAGCAAGTTGAAGATATGGTGCGTTTTGCCGCCGAGGAGCCTGAATTTCAAAAAATAGCGAAAGAAGCTACAGATTCGGCACTTTTGTTTCAGCTTTCTCGCTACTGGGTGATTTATCAAGAACATCTCAAAAAGTAAAGAACACTGAAAGGCATAAATTGCTGCCACAGAATCCGTATTTTTGGCCTATGAAAAAGTGCTTTGTATTGTTTTTACTGATGGCTACTGCGATGGCTTCCGCCGAAAGGCCTGTGCACAAATTCTACGTGTCGCTTTACAAAGTAATTCACAATGCTAAAGCCGCTCAATTTGAAATTACCGGTCGCATTTTCATAGATGATTTAAACGAAGCGTTAACCGTATTTACCAAACGCAAAACGTATTTAGGCGACAATAAACATACTCCAGCCGACGAATTGGCTTTGGAAAGTTACTTACAAAAGAAATTTACTTTTTCGATTAACGGAAAACAACAATCCTTAGAATATTTGAAATTTGAACGTGAAGACAACACCATTATCGTTTACCTTCGGGTGAAGTTTAAGGGGAAGATAAATCGTATTCAGCTTTCAAACCCATGTATTACAGAAGTTTACGACGAACAACAAAATATAATTCAGTTGGAGTGGAACGGTACCAAAAAGAGTGTCATTCTCACCAGCAGCGAACCTACATTTACCTATTCGAGTATATGAAATACTACTTAAGATTTTGCACTGCGGCGCTTTTAGTTAGCGCTTTTTCGATGGCACAAGAAACGCCACGTGTACCTGCGGCCGGACACACCGACACCAGTAAGTTTCGTCAGATGTACGATTTGTTAGCTACGCCAAACATGTATCGTACGGCTTCGGGAGCGCCAGGTCCGGCATATTATCAGCAAAAAGCCGATTATAAAATGTCGATAGAACTCGACGATAAAAACCAAAAAGTGTATGGCGAAGAAACCGTTACTTACACCAATAACGCAGGTGAATCTTTGGAATATTTGTGGATGCAACTCGATCAAAATCAGCAGGCGCGCAATTCGCAAACACCTTTAGCTGATTCGCAAAAAATGGAAACTTCGATGGCTGCTGCCGGATTTTCACGTCGGTTTATGGAAGAGAAATTCGACGGTGGTTTTCGAATCGAATACGTAACCGATACTAAAGGAAAAGCATTGCCTTACACGATTAATTACACCATGATGCGCATCGATTTGCCAAAACCTTTGAAAAAAGGCGAGTCGTTTAGCTTTAAGGTAAAGTGGTGGTATAATGTAAACAATTACCAACTCGATGGTGGAAGATCGGGTTACGAAGCTTTTCCCGACGGCAATAAACTTTATGTTTTAGCCCAGTTTTATCCGCGTATGGCAGTGTATAGCGATGTTGAAGGTTGGCAGAACATGCAATTTTGGGGTTCGGGCGAGTTTGCTTTGCCTTTCGGCGATTACGAAGTGTCTATTACCGTTCCGGCCGATCACATTATGGAAGCAACAGGCGATTTGCAGAATCGTTCGGAAGTGTTCACTGCCGAGCAACTCAAGCGCTATCAATTGGCTGAGAAAACATTTGACAAACCTGTAGTTGTGGTTACGCAAGAAGAGGCAGTAGCTGCTGAAAAAGGCTTCAGCAATCAAAAGAAAACATGGCGATTTAAAGCTACCAATGTCCGCGATTTTGGTATTTCAACTTCGCGAAAATTTATTTACGATGCCATGGCGGTGAAGTTACAGAACGGTACAGCAATGGCTATTTCATTGTATCCAAAAGAAGGAAATCCGCTTTGGGGCGAGTTTTCTACGCGAATCGTTGCACATACATTAAAGACCTATTCTAAATATACCTTCGATTATCCGTATCCAAAAGCGATTTCAATCAATGCCCAAGATCAGGGTATGGAATATCCGATGATTTGCTGGAATTTCGGACGTCCGGAAGCCGATGGTACGTATTCGGATCGCGTAAAGTACGGCATGCTTGGCGTAATTATTCACGAAGTTGGGCACAACTATTTTCCGATGATTGTGAATTCGGATGAGCGTCAGTGGACATGGATGGACGAAGGTTTGAACACCTTTTTGGAGTATTTAACAGAGATTGAGTGGGAAGCTACTTTTCCGGTTGATCGCGGCCCGGCTCGTTTGATTGCTCCGTACATGGGCGGCGCGCAAACTGGTTTGGAACCAATTATGACTAATTCGGAAAGCATCCGTCAATTCGGGAATAATGCTTACGGAAAACCAGCAGCAGCATTGAATATCTTGCGTGAAACCGTCATGGGACGCGAGTTGTTTGATCATGCCTTTAAAACATACGCCAACCGTTGGAAGTTTAAGCACCCAACACCTGAGGATTTTTTCCGTACGATGGAAGACGCCTCGGCAGTGGATTTAGATTGGTTTTGGCGCGGTTGGTTCTATACCACCGATTATGTGGATATTGGCGTGAAGCAAGTAACTCGTTATTTTGTAAGTAACGATGCACCAAAGAATTTTAAAGCACCACCGGTAGGTCGTCGCCGTCGATTGGCAAATTCGGGTCCGTTGGTATATATGTTGTCGGAAACTAGCGAAGATTTTAAAGCAGAACTCAACAAGCCGCTCAAAATCGAGGATGTGAAGAACTTAGATGAGTTTTTGAAGTCGAAGTTTAGCGAAGAGGAACGCGCGAAGTTGAAGATTCCGAAATATTTCTATGAAATTACTTTCGATAAGCCAGGCGGATTGGTAATGCCGTTGTTGGTAGAACTAACTTTTGAAGACGGTACTACGGAAATGCATCGTTTTCCGGCGCAAATCTGGCGTTTTAACGACGCTGAGGTAAGTCGGGTATTTGCAACAGAGAAGTTGTTGAAAAGCGTAAAAGTTGATCCAAAGTTGGAAACAGCCGATGTGGATACCAGCAACAACTCTTGGCCAAAATCGACCGACGCAGGTGTTTTTGGGAAATAATTAAAGCGGAGTTTCAAGGAACGTGCGTAAATTTGTAATCTAAAAGAATCTAGCTATGTTTGGAATAGGCGGTGGTGAAATGATTTTTATCGTTCTGGTAGCCATCATGTTATTTGGTTCTAAGAACATTCCTGAAGTAGCGCGGCAACTCGGAAAAGGTATGGCGCAGCTCAAAAACGCTACCAACGAGCTTAAGTACGAGATTACCAAAAACGCCGACGAGCACGGAATTAACAAGCAATCGTTAACCGGCGGATTGAGCGAGGAGTTGGATAAGTTGAAAAAAGGCTTCGATCCGACCGAAATTACGCAGGTTCTCGAGAATCCGGATACGCCCTTAATTAGCGATGTGAACCGGGAAATTGATGCAGCTAAGGCTGGAATTCAAGAACTAGAAGGAACCGTAAAACGGCAGCGCTAATGTTGGAATATCTTTCGGAGCTCGATCACACCGTTTTTTTATTTTTGAATAATCTGGGTTCAGAACGTTGGGACGGTTTTTGGTTGTTAATCACAAAACAATTGTATTGGACGCCGTTTTTTCTCTTTTTATTTTATCTTTTGGTAAAGAATTACGGTTGGAAACACCTTTTGGTTCTGATACTTATTATCGCGTTAATGCTCGTATTTACCGACCAAACCACCAATTTGGTTAAAAATACATTCATGCGTTTACGTCCGTGTAACGATCCGACTCTTGAAGGATTCATGCGTGAAGTCAAAAGCAGTAAATCTTTTTCATTTTTCAGCGGACACGCATCTAATTCCATGGCATCGGCAGTATTTATTTTTGCGCTGCTGCGGAAACATTACCGCTATGCTTTCTTACTATTTCTTTGGCCGTTAATTTTTGCGTACAGCCGTATTTATTTGGGTTTGCATTTTCCGGGCGACATTCTATGCGGGTATCTTTTCGGTATTTTGTCGGGTACGTTGGCCTTGGCGCTACATCGATCTGTTTGTGCGCGTTACGGCAGTAAATTCTTGAAATCAGCGGTAATTTAAAGCACGCGCGTGAGTGTGAGTCCGTCGCGGATGGGCAACAAAACCGTTTCCACACGCGGATCGGTATTAACTTTTTTGTTGTATTCGAGCAGTACTTCTGTGCTTACATCGCCCGCCACCAATGGTTCTACGACTTTTCCGCTCCACAGTACGTTGTCCGACAAAATAATGCCGCCGCGGTTCATCATCGGTACAATCAAATCAAAGTAGTTGATGTAATTTTCTTTGTCGGCGTCGATAAACACCAAATCGAAACCCGGCTCTAAGGTCGGAATGATGTGAATGGCTTCGCCGAGGTGTTGCGTGATTTGTTGGCCATACGGCGAAAGATCGAAAAACTTGCGCTGAAACGGCTGCAATTCCTCTTTGATGTCAATAGTATGTACCTCGCCGTTGTTTTGCAAACCTTCGCAGAGCGCTAAAGTGGCGTAACCTGTGTAGGTGCCAATTTCGAGGATGCGTGTAGGTCGTACTAGTTTAGAAATCATCGATAAAACCCGACCTTGAAAATGCCCGCTAAGCATGCGCGGAATGAGCACTTTTTGGTAGGTTTCTTTAGCCAGTTGTTTGAGCAATGGAGGTTCGGCTTGCGAATGTGCGGCGATGTACTCTTCTAAATCTTCCGAAAGAAAATGCATGGAGAAATTTTTTTGCAAAGGTATTTAGTTGTGTGCGATTTTGTATTTAAGTTTCGCGCCTTTTCACAACGAATTATGTTTGAACTCGGATCGTTTATTACGTTGTTCCGCGTTAGGGATTACCTTCGGTCAGTTCAGCTAAAGCCTCGGGTATAGCGGAAAGCTTTTTTGTGGTAGCGTTTAAGCCACAAAAACCCAGATAGCTATCGCGGGGAAAGAACGCCCAACCGCGATTGTTTTGCGCGCGTAGCATCACGAAGTGTGGAAAACAGGAGCGGGAACGCCCAAAAAAATACCTATAATTAGTTTACGATTACGCCAGGTTTGAATAAAATCGGAACTTCTTCGGTGTGATTTACGTGTACGCTGTTGGCTTTGAAAGTGAATTTTTTGTCGTACAGCGTGTTACCTATAAAGTACGTAAGCATAAACTCGTTGTTGAGTTGGATGAGGCTGTTTTCTAAAAGTTCGACTTTTATAGCGCTAACTGCGGGAACTTGCATAAAAGCGTGGCGCAGCAGCGAAGTTTTTTTCATTTCGCCATCGATTGTTCCGAAGGCTTTTGAGACGACCATCACGCTGTCGATGTCGAAATCACTGTCGTTAATCAAATAAATGTACCAAACATCGGCCATAAAATCGTCGCTCCATTCCTGCACAGCAGCGAAGAATACGTTTTTTACTTCCGGAATTTGATAATCTTTTAGCATCGTTTCTACGATTTAAATGGCGCTGCTGAATTGGTTTAAGAAACGAACGTCGTTTTCGTAAAACATGCGAATGTCGCCAATTTGATACAGCAGCATGGCAATGCGCTCGATGCCCATTCCGAAGGCAAAACCGGTAAATTCGTCTGGATTGATGTTGCAGTTTTTCAAAACGTTGGGATCAACCATACCGCAGCCCATAATTTCGAGCCAACCGGTTCCTTTGGTAATTCGGTAATCGGTTTCGGTTTTTAGTCCCCAGTAGATATCAACTTCGGCACTTGGTTCCGTGAACGGGAAGTAAGAAGGTCGCAAACGAATTTTCGACTTACCGAACATTTCTTTGGTGAAGTAGAGTACGGTTTGCTTCAAATCGGCAAAGGAAACATCTTTATCGATGTACAAACCTTCGACTTGGTGGAAGATACAGTGCGATCGCGATGAAATGGCTTCGTTACGGAACACGCGTCCGGGTGAAATGGTACGGATCGGCGGCTTGTTTGCTTCCATGTAGCGTACTTGCACACTTGAGGTGTGGGTGCGCAGCAAGATATCCGGATTGGTTTGTATGAAGAAGGTATCTTGCATATCGCGTGCCGGATGGTATTCGGGCAAGTTCAAAGCCGTGAAATTGTGCCAATCGTCTTCGATTTCGGGTCCGTCGGAAACATTAAACCCGATGGATGCGAATACGTCTAAAATCTGATTTTTCACGATCGAGATCGGATGTCTTGCCCCTAAAGTAAAAGCTTCGCCTGGACGCGTAAGGTCGTTTAGCGTTGGCGCCGAAAGTGTAGCTGCTTCAAGCGTTGCCGTGATTTGTGCTACTTTTTCTTCAGCAGCATTTTTCAACTGATTAATCAATTGGCCAAAAGCCTTTTTTTCTTCGTTTGGAACGGCTTTAAAGGCGGCAAATAAATCTTTCAAAATACCTTTTGAGCCAATAAACTTGATTCGAAATTGTTCGAGTTCGTTTTTGTCGGTAGTTTGAAACGCTTCTACTTCTTTGATGTAGGCATGTATCTGATCGATCATAGCAAATTTTGAAAGTGCAAATTTAGGGTTTAATTCCTTTTTGCTTGAAAAACATTATTGAATATACTTAGTTTCGAGGAAATAATTTACCACGGCATCGGTCATTAACAACCGTTGTTCGCCTGCTTTTAGTGGCGGAAGAGGTTCGAGAATGCGGTAATGTGGCCAACCTTCGGCATCTACATAGTCGAGTTCGTAATAACCGTACGGCTGTAACAATCGGCAGATAGCGATGTGCATTAAATTGAGTTTCTCGTCTTTTTCGAACTTGCGGTGTATTTGTCCCAGTTCTTGAACGCCAATGAGGTAAATTATGGCGTCGAGATCGAGCTCTTCTCCGTCGGCAAATTGGTCCGAGAGTTTTTTCACCACTGCTTCCCATCGTTCTTTTAATTGTTGATCTCTCGACATTTTTCTGCTGCTTTGATTCGTATAATTTCGACAAAATTAATTAGAAAGTTAGCTTTACTTTCATTTAAATTCGAATGAAATTTTAACTGCCCCATGTACATCGAACTTGCTGTGTATTGTTTGTTCATCGTTGTGATGCTGCGTGGCTTGTACTTAGCGGGTTACACCTCGTGTATGCTGCTTGCCTGGCGTTTTTTTGTGGTGTATGCGGCTTTACAAATTCAGCCGTCGTTGGCGCAGTTAATCGGACTTTTATTCGAATTGCCGCGTCAAATTTGTCAAAATTGCGCTTTTATAGGTGCTTACATTCTCTTGGAGGCGTATCAACGTTCGCAGATAATCGATTTAGCATCTACCTACCGTTTTCAAAATTTGGGCATCATCAACAACTTTATTGGCGTTGGTGCGTACACCATGCAGTTTATGTTGATTTTTGGAATTTTGATGTGCTATTTCGAACGCGCATTCGAAATGCAGTATTATCCCGAATTTTTTTGGTTTTATGAAAATCCGATCATCCAGCAATCTATGCGTTTGGCGTGTTTTGTATTTCCCCGATTTGACTTTGAAGCTAACGCTGCCTTTTGATTTCTTTAACTTCTGAAGCTAGTACCCAACCTTCGTTGCCGTTTTGCAATTGAATGTGGAACCAACGATCGAGTGTTTCGAGTATGCGCACTTTGGTTCCAGCGTGTATCGAAAACGCGTCGGCCGATTGCGCTTTAGGTTCCGATTTTACCGGTAAATTCTCTGCAAAAACTACAGCTTCTCTTTTGCTGTTACTGCTTGTAAAGCTTAGCTGTGCGAATCCGCCCGCGACAATTCCGAGAAGAAATGCAAAACTCGCAAAGATAAAGCTGAGTTTTCGTACTAAGCGTCGTGAACCAAAGTAATAAAAACCAATTCCTACACAGGCCAAAAGCATAAATGCCACAGCAATTTTTGCCCAACTGTTGTGGTTAAATCCCGGAAAAGTATCGGCAAGCAGAACTGCAAAACCCGCTTCTCCAACTTCCTTGATATCGTCGATACGCAGTTGCTCGGCAAATGTTAGGTTGTTTTTTATGTCTTCATCACCGGGTCTCAATAAAAGTGCCATTTCGTAGTTGTACACAGCCGGTGCTACTTTGCCTAATTTGTAATAGGTATTTCCTAAGTTAAAGTAAACCTCAGCAGAGAATTTTCCGCTCGCCAGAATTTCTTCATATGCTTTTGCCGCTTCGCTATACTTTTCAGAACGGTAAAAGGTATTGGCTTTGTCAAAAAGCGGCTGCGCACTTAAAAACTGGCAGCAAAGCAGGCTATAAAAAAGAAACTTTTTCATCTTACTTAATTTGCTTTTCGAGTTGGTTTAATAAGTCGACCGCCGTTTCGTAATCGGCATTTATAACCGATTCTGAGGTCGGCGCATAACGTGCAAATTCGCAGCTTTCGATAAGTCGAATTAGCGCCGAAGTCGTTTCGTTAGTAGCGTGTTTGTTTTGCAGAAGTTCGGCAATTTTCATCTTACTCATTTCCGAAGTTTCAATTTGCAATTTGGCTTTCAGGAAGTTATGAAGCGCGCGTTCTAAGGAGATATAGAATCGTTCCTTGTCGTTCATCGCGGTTTTAGCTTCCGATAAAAAGCGCTTGGCAAGTTTGTTTGAATTTTTTGTTTTGTTTCCAACTACATCGGCCGCTACTGCTTTGTTGCGTCTGCGGATGAGCAGTAATAGCGGCAATGCTAAAAGTGGTGAAATCATTAGCGAGTAGAATCCGGTGGAGCCGAAGAAGTCGCCTTCAGTTTTGTTCACCAATTTGGTTTTCAGTTTAATGAATTTAAACTGCGCCGTTTTGGTAAGTGCTTGTTTTTGAACCTCGTTTCCGTTTGAAGCTGTTGCAGAAGCATTTGCGGGTCCGTCGAGAACTTTAATGGTAAAAGGTGCACTGCTTATTGTTTTGTATTTGCCAACACTCGGATCGAAGTAACTAAACGTCAGCGGTTTGATGGGGTAATCGCCTTTAAATTGTGGAATTATCGTGTAGGTATCTGAGATGCTTCCCGTCATTCCCGACAAGGGTGTACTCACATTTTCGCTGTGAACTGGATCGTACATTTCGAGCGAACTCGGTACTGTAGGTTTTGGAAGTGTGAACAGTTTTAGGTTGCCCGTTCCGCTAACGCTTACCGTTAAGTCGAGACTTTCGCCGTTGTTCAGTGTAGTTTTCGACGGTTTGGCGTTAAATGAAAAACGGCCCACGGCTCCATTGAAATTTTCTGGTTTTCCAGCTTCAGGGAGTGGTTTCACATTTATCGTTCTTGCGCCAGCCGAAACCCGTTTGGAATCGTCGATGAGGAGTACTTGTCCGAAGAAATTTCGTCGGTTAGAAGGTAGTTGTACATCGATATCTAACGACAAAGGTTCAATCATTAATTTGCCCGATTTCTGCGGATACAGTACAGTTTTGCGAAGCACAACATAACGCATTTTCTCGCCGTTGTAGGTTCCGTCTTCTGCGCGAAGTTCTTTGATGTCGATGTTTTGCGACCAAAAATCGTTGTATTTGGGTTTGTCAAGTTCGCGCCACGATTTTACACCGATGTCGTAACTGATGTACAGCTTGTAAACTACCGTAATTGGCTCGTTTATGTACGGATTGTTTTTAGAAACTTCGGCAACCAAATGTATGGCATCGTTCACGCTTACTTGAGGTGCGTAGTTTGGATCTTTCGGGAGTTCGACGGCTGCAGTAACAGTAATCCTTACGGGTGAAGTTTTGTAAATCTGTCCGCGTATTTCTATGGATGCTTGTTTAATTGTGAGCGTTCCTCTCGATTTTGGAATGAGAAAATACGAATAGGTTTTGCTAAATGACGAGCGTCCGTTGATCCACGACTGACTTACCTGTTGGCTCGGTCCGGCAACAACTTTAAATCCGCAGGCGTCGAAGTTTGGCGGTTCGAAATTATCGCCATCGTCGTTCATGGTAAAATCAATTCTGAGCCTTTCGTTAATGCCCAAAGTGGTTTTACTCACTTTTGCTTCAAACTGTACTTGTGCAGTAGCGGTTTGCAGCAGCAAGAAGAAGATTGCAGAAATGTATGTTACGAGTTTCATATTCATGCGGTTCTACCAGTCTTTTTCCGATTGAACGGGTTTTCCTTTTACTTTGTTTTTGTTTACTTTATCTTGAATTTTCTTTTCTTCGTTATTTACCGCATCGAGTAAATTCTGCATGCGATCTTTGGATATTCCAGCTTTTCCAGGATTTTGTTTTCCAGGATTTTTGTTATCGTTCTTTTTTGGATCATTACCTGGCTGATCTTGCTTTTGATCTTTGTTTTTGTCGTCTTTCTTGTTCTGATCCTGTTTATTTTTCTCTTTGTTCTTCTCTTTTTTATCCTTGTTTTTGTCTTTATCGTTGTTCTTTGGCGGGTTCTTTTTCAAGAGTTCTTTTGCCAAAGCGTAATTATAGCGCGTTTTTTCGTCGGTTGGGTCGTTAATTAACGCATTTTTATAAGCTTCGACTGCTTTTGCGTAATCTTTCATATTCATAAATACATTTCCCAAGTTGTGAAGCGCCTTGTGTTTCTCGGTTCTGGTTTTTGCATTCTCAACCGAACGAAAGTAGGCAAAGCCAGCTTCGGCAGGCTGTTTCATTCGATAAATAGCATTTCCTAAGTTGTAGCTTCCCCGAACGCCTTCTCCTTTTGAAGTAGCTATTCGATACGCTGTTTCCGCTTCGTTGTAGTTTTTATTTTCAAATTCGTCGTTGCCGCGCGCAATTTGGCTTTTAGCCGATTGGGAAAATCCACAGTAGCCAAAAAGTACAAACGCTATGAGGTACAAATGTTTTTTCATGACTATTCGTTAAACAGATTTAACTTCTTTAACCACGCTGTAGTTCGTTCTAACATAAAAAAGTCAATAAACAAAAGCAGCAATGCCAAACCGATGAACCACTGGAATTGCGAGTTAAAATCGGTGTATTCTTTCGATTCCAAATCGCTTTTTTCGATGTTATCGAGAGCCGCTTTTACAGCTTCAAGGGTTGCTTTAGTTTCGTTTCCGTTAACATAAGCACCGTTTGTTGCGTCGGCAATTTCTTTTAAAGACGCCTCGTTTCTTTTGGTAGTTACTACTTCTCCGGCATTATCGCGTTGGAAGCTTTTGGTGATACCGTTTTCTTTGAGAGGAATGGGACCGCCTTGCTCCGTCCCGACTCCAATGGTAAGAATTTTGAGACCAATTTTATTCGCTTCTTCGGCAGCATCTGAAGCTCCTTCGGAATGATCTTCGCCGTCTGAAATCAAAATCAGAAGTTTATTTACTTTCGAATCTTCTTCAAAATAGCCGGCAGAAATCCGAATCGCATCATCGAGCGAAGTTCCTTGTGAGGAAACCATCGTCGGATTTGCACTTTGCAAGAACATACGCGCTACACCAAAATCGGAAGTGATGGGCAGAACCGGAAATGCACTTCCAGCGTAAGCAACCAAACCCACGCGATCGCCGCCGAGTTGATTCATGATTTGCGAAATGATTTGCTTCGATTTTTCCAATCGATTGGGCGCAACATCTTCGCACAGCATACTTTTTGAAACGTCGAGGGCAAAAACAATGTCAATTCCTTGGCGTTTCGCAGTTTCGGTTTTTGTTCCCACTTTCGGATTCACCAAAGCAATAATCACGGCACTCAGTCCCAATAAAAACAATCCTGCTTTCAACCACGTTTTTGCGGTAGATCGTTCTTGAATTAGTTTTTGAAGGGCACTTTCTTGAGCAAATTTCTTCCGCGCCAGCTTCACGCGAAGGCGTCCGAACAAGAACAACGCCACAAAAAACCCAACGATGGCGAGCAAGTAGAAATAGCTTGTATTTTCAAATTCGAACATAACTAAACAAGGTTTCTAAAATACGTTTGACGAACTAAAAATTCAAAACACAACAATCCGAAAGCCAACCAAACAAAAGGTCGGTACTTTTCGTCGTAATCGTAAAATTTCAATTCCTCGATTTCGGTCGTTTCTAGCTTGTTGATTTCTTTGTAAATCTGACTTAACCGTTGGTTTGAAGTGGCTCTAAAGTACTTTCCTCCGGTTTTCGCAGCGATATTTTTCATGAGTTGCTCGTCGATTTCCACTTTCATCATGCGGAATAAAAACGAACCATCAGGTGCAATGGCGTACGGAAATTCGGCCATTCCATTAGTTCCAATACCAATCGTGTACACTTTAATACCAAATTCTTTTGCAATTTCGGCAGCCGTTTCCGGTTCTATAAATCCGGCATTATTTACACCATCGGTCAGCAAAATAATAATTCTACTTTTTGCTTTACTATCTTTTAATCGGTTAATGGCAGTGGTGAGTCCCATACCAATTCCCGTTCCATCTTGCAAGATGCGGTCGTATTTCACACCGTCGAGTGCTTGTAAAATAACCGATTTATCGCTGGTTACCGGTGTTTTTGTGTACGCTTCCGCAGAATAAACTACGATTCCTATACGGTCGTTAGGTCGTTCCGATACGAATTGAGCGGCAACGCGTTTGAGCGCGTTCATACGGTTGGGTTTCAAATCTTTTGCCAACATCGAACCCGAAACGTCCATAGCCATAACAATGTCGATTCCTTTGGTGGTTTTGGTCTGGCTGGAAACATCTACAGATCGTGGTCGAGCCAGTGCCACAATTAAGCTCGCAAACGCTAATAACCGTCCGTAATATAAGATCTGATCCAGAATTACAGGAAATCGCTGCGCTTTAGCAAAAGCTTTAGTGCTGCTTAGCTGCATTTTTGGCGTTCGCTTGTTTCGGAAAAAATATTGAAACGCAGCAAGGCCAGGCAGCAAGAGGAGCAGCCATAAAAATTCAGGATTTAAAAAACTAGTTCCCTGCATTGTTGTTGAGTTGTCTGAGTTCGATACTATTAATTACGCGTTCTGCGATTTTCTTTCCGTAGCTATCGCCTTCCGGATGTGCCAACAATATTTTCTGAATTCCTCCTTCTTGATTAAAGATGAATAGCTCGTAATAATACTTTGTGCTCTTGTTGGTCAGGGTGTTGATTTGCGAGAACGTTCCAATGCCGCGCAAGCCCGATATACCGTTGGGTGTAGTGAATTCGCCCTGATCTCCAATGATGTTTCGTGCATTATTGCGCTCTAGGCGCTGCAAGGTTTCTTCGAGTATTTTATCCAACGGAATTTGTGTGGTATCTTTTGAGGTTAGTGTTGAAATACTAATCGAAAAAGCGTCGGAGAAGTCGCCTGAAGAAAAGCTCTGCATGTTCGCGATTTGTGCCGGCTGCGCTGCGTTCAAAAGCGTTTTTTTCTCGCGTTTAAGAACCGTTGGTGTTTCAATAGTAATTCCCGGATATCCGTATTCGCTCTTAATCCATTCGCCTTCAAGCAAGATTTTTCCTCGGTTAAACAGTAGCGTATCTTTAACTTCCGTATAACCCGAAATTGCAATCCAAGTTCCTAAACAAAGAGCAATTGCGCCAATAGAAGCGGCCACAAGCATTCGAACCTGACGTTTTCTGCGCTTTTTAGCTGCGCGTGATTCCTGTAGTTCTTCCACTGGCGATTCTTCTTCCAAAATCTCTTCCGGAATCGCTTGGTGTAAGGTCACGATCGTTTTTTCAATGCGCTGCTTGTCGGCTTCGATTTCAAATTCTAAGGGTTTCGATTTCGCAAATTTCACCAAATCCGCTTGCATCAAAACTTGTTTTAAATCTTCTAACGTATCAGCCGATAGCTTGTATTTTTTTTGTTTGGCTACGTTCTTCAAAGCTACAATTAGCTCTGCGGTAGTGCTTTCTAAAGCCGGAATTTTGATTTCTTCTTCAATATACGTTCGAGCAATATCGGTAAGTTCAGAATAATACGCCTTTACCTCACCCTTTTGCCATAGCTGCTTGCTTTCGAGCGATTTTAGAAGATTCGTTGCTTTATCTATCGGTGTTTTATAAACAACGACTTTCTCTAAGCTTGCAGCCGCTTTCTTTTGTTTCGCATACCAAATTGCTATCGCGAGTAGAATAACGACAACAAGTAACAACCAAAGTAACGACCAGTCGGTGCTGCCTTCCGGACCCACAACGGTTTTAATGTCGAACATTTTTTGCTTCAGCGTGTCCACTTTTACAACAGCCACTTCAATCGGAATGGCATCGGTAAAGTACACTTCGCCATTAATTTTTACAGGAAGTTTCGGAATAACGTATTTACCTTGGTCGAATTGTGTAAGTCCGTAGCGCTTAATCAGTTCGAATTTTGCGCCATTTTCTATGGTATCGACTTTATAATTTCGAATGACCTCTAGATTTCCGAATCGAGGAGCTACCGGAAATTTAACGATATCAGCTGTATCAACGGTAGTTCGCACAGTTACTCGGAACTCGGCACCAATTTTTTTGGCTGTAGAATCTACAGACATTTGCACCGTTGTTTGCTGTCCGAAAACCGGTATCGAGGCAAGAATCAGAAAAAGTATTCGTAGGCTGCGCATCAGTTTTTGGATTTAAAAAAGGCGAGTAATTTGGTTACATAACTTTCGTCGACACGTGTATTTACAACACCTGCGCCGCATTTGCTGAACGTTTCTTTAAAGAAAGTTGCTTGTTGCACAAACGTTTGCTTGTAGGCGTCGCGAACCGATTTTCGGTTGCTATCCACATAAACGTATTGTTGTGCCTCGGCATCGAAAACCGGAATCAAACCTACAGCAGGAAGCGTTTGCTCGCGCTCGTCGTACACACGAATACCCGTGATGTCGTGCTTGCGTGCTGCTATCTTGAGTGTCGAATCGTACGGATCAGACATAAAATCGGAAATCACGAAAACAATAGCGCGCTTTTTCTGAGTAGCCGATAAAAAACGCAGCGCTTCGGCCAAATTTGTAGCGGTTTGCTTTGGCTGAAATTCGATGAGTTCGCGGATAATACGCAATACGTGCGACTTTCCTTTCTTCGGTGGAATATACAATTCAACTTGCGAAGTGAACAAAATCAAACCAATTTTATCATTGTTGTTTGTAGCAGCAAAGGCTAAAGTAGCGGCTATCTCGGTGATGATTTCGTTTTTAAATTGCGCCGTTGAACCGAAATTCGATGAGGCACTGATGTCAACAAGTAACATCATTGTGAGTTCGCGTTCTTCTTCAAAAACCTTCACAAAAGGTTCGTTGTAGCGCGCCGTTACGTTCCAATCGATGTTTCGGATGTCGTCGCCAAAGTTGTATTGACGAACTTCACTAAACGTCATACCACGTCCCTTAAACGACGTGTGATATTCTCCCGAGAAAATATGATCACTCAGGCGCTTAGTTTTGATTTCAATCTTGCGGACTTTCTTTAATAGTTCTTTTGTGTCCATGTGGTGTGGCTTCAGAACAGATTAAGGAACTTCAACTTCATTGATGATTTTATTGATGATATCGACCGACGTTACGTTTTCAGCTTCAGCTTCGTAAGTCACACCAATTCTATGACGCAATACGTCGTACACAACGGCACGAACATCTTCTGGAATTACATAACCACGGCGTTTAATGAATGCATAACACTTTGCCGCGGTCGCCAAGTTGATACTTCCACGCGGCGATGCGCCAAAAGAAATCAATGGTTTGATGCTTTCTAACTTGTATTTCTCTGGATAACGCGTCGCGAAAATTAAATCGAGGATGTATTTTTCGATTTTTTCGTCCATGTACACTTCGCGAACCGCCGCTTGAGCACGGATTATTTGTTCGGTGCTGATTACTGCGTTCACTTTTTCGAATCCGCCCGATAAATTCTGACGAATAACTAAGCGCTCTTCTTCGATTTTCGGATAATCGATTACCGTTTTAAGCATGAAACGGTCGACTTGTGCTTCCGGTAACGGATACGTTCCTTCTTGCTCAATCGGGTTTTGTGTAGCTAGAACCAAAAACGGCTGGTCGAGTTTAAATGTGGTATCGCCGATGGTTACTTGCTTTTCTTGCATCGCTTCTAATAAAGCCGATTGCACTTTGGCAGGCGCTCGGTTAATCTCGTCGGCAAGTACGAAGTTAGCGAAAATAGGTCCTTTTTTTATCGAGAATTCGTTGGCTTTGATGTTGTAAATCATCGTTCCGATAACGTCGGCTGGAAGTAAATCGGGCGTAAATTGAATCCGGCTAAAACTCGCTTGAATGGCTTGGCTCAGTGTGTTTATCGCCAAAGTTTTTGCCAATCCAGGTACGCCTTCTAACAAGATATGACCTTTTCCGAGTAATCCGATGAGCAAGCGCTCTACCATGGTTTTTTGCCCAACGATAACTTTGTTCATTTCCATCGACAACAAGTCGATAAATGCACTTTCGCGTTCAATTTTCTCATTAATTGCGCGGATATCTACCGATGTTCTTTGGTCTTCCATCTCTTGTGTTATTAATTCAGTTTGTTTTATGTTAAAATCTGGTCACAAATTGAATTTTTTTTTGGGATGATGATTGTTAAAGGATGGTTAAATTCCAACAGCACACTTAAACCTTAAGTGTCATTTGTGATTTCCTTTTTATATTTTTAAGACTTTTGGGAAACTATTGAAAAATCTAGGGAAAATGATAGAAAAATCGCCCAATAAAATAATTGCCGGCGTGATGACCTGGGGTGTTTGGGGCAAAGACTTCCAAGTAAACGATATGGCCGAGCGCATTCGTACCTTCCACGAAAGTGGAATAACCGATTTCGATCATGCCGATATCTACGGCGGTTACACTACTGAAGCTACTTTTGGCGCCGCTTTACGCGAAAGTGGAATCGATCGTTCGAAAATTCAATTGATTACAAAATGCGGTATTCAGTACGTAAGCGAAGCACGTCCGGTGAAAATTAAACATTACGACTACAGTTTTGAACACATTACCGCTTCCGCAGAACAATCGCTTGCAAATTTAAAAACCGATTATCTAGACGTTTTTTTACTCCATCGGCCAAGTCCGCTTCTGGAACCCGAAGAAGTGGCCGCAGCGGTAACCCAATTATTGGAAGCGGGAAAAATCCGTTCGTTTGGAGTGTCGAATTTTACCAATGATCAAACAGCCTTGCTTTTAAAGTATCTTCCGGTTCAGTTCAATCAAATTCAGTTTTCGGCGACCCAACACGAAGCCGCAACTTCAGGTGCACTCGATTTTATGCTCCTTCACCAAATAAAACCAATGGCGTGGAATCCGCTCGGAAGTTATTTTAAAACCGATTCGGAAATTGCTAAACGCCTAAAACCCGTTGTTGAAGAACTCGCTCAAAAATATGATGTCGGAACCGATACCATTTTACTAAATTGGATTTTAAAACATCCGGCGCAAGTGGCTCCCGTAGTGGGAACTACCGATGTAAACCGACTCAAAAGCCAACTGAAAGCACTTACTTTTTCGATGAGTACCATCGAATGGTTTGAAATTTATACCGCAGCATTAGGACATAAAGTACCATGAAAAAAAAAGCTCTTATTACCGGCGCAACCGGAGGTATCGGATCGGCTATTGCACGAAAATGTGCTGAAGCGAATTACCAATTGATACTCTGCGGGCGCAATAGCGAAAAGCTCGAACTACTTAAAAGCGAACTTGAAAATCAAACCGCCGTGTACACCGCGCTATTCGACGTGAGTTCGCGGGAAGAAGTAGCCCGTTTTGTAAATTCTCTACCAAACGAGTTTTCGCAAATTGATTTGTTAGTAAACAATGCTGGAAACGCACACGGCCTCGATTTATCCCAAGACGCCGCCCTTTCCGATTGGGAACTCATGATCGATACGAACATCAAAGGCGTGATGTTTCTCACCAAAGCTATTTTGCCTAAAATGTTAGAAGTGGGCAGCGGACACATCATAAACATTGGTTCGACGGCCGCAAAAGAAGTGTATCCGCGCGGAAACATGTACTGTGCAACGAAATCGGCAGTCGATACGCTAACCAATGGCTTGCGCATCGATTTAAACGGAACGGGAATTCGCGTAAGTGCCATACATCCGGCTATGGTACAAACCGATTTCTCTAAAGTTCGTTTCAAAGGCGATGAAGCACGAGCAGCAAAAGTTTACGAAGGTTTTCAGCCATTAAAACCAGAAGACATTGCCAATATTGTGCATTTTATCTCAGCAATGCCGCCTCACGTAAATATTTCAGATTTAGTAGTTTATCCAACCGATCAGGCTTCGGCAACTTTGGTAAATAGAAAACTATGATAAACAAGCGGTTGCTCATAAAAAATCTGCTCGCACACAACGACGAGTCGAGTTTTTACGATAAAAAGCGACAGCTAAACTTGCACACGCGTGAAGGAAAAGCAAAATTTCTGAAACACATTTGTGCGCTTTCAAATTCAAACCCAGCCAATCACTCGTATATCGTGGTAGGCGTGGAAGACAAAGACAACGAAATTGTTGGCGACGATTTCTTCGACGACAGTCGGATTCAAAACTTAGTGAATGCTTTTTTGGAACATGCGCCTAAAATTCAATACGATAACGTGCCGTTTCCGCATCTGCCGAAAGGCAAAGTAGTTGGATTGGTGACGATCAGTCCGAAAAATAAAGCGTCGTTTTTTAAAAAAGGCATCCATACTATTTTGCCCAAAAGCTGTTTTGTGCGTATCGGTTCGAACAGCGTACCGGTTGAAATGCCCGTTTCTCGGAATTTTACAAATGTAGCCACGGTGGTAAGCATCGAGAACAACAGTCGAAACAGCATTCAAGATACGCTCGATAGTGTCATGGATTTTATGTACGTAAAACACCGCGACATGCCCGCGCATTACAAGGTTTTTAAAGAACTCTTTGTGATTTGCTGGGCAGGAATTCCCAAAAAAGTAAAAGACAAAACCTACCTCTCGCGCGTAGATATCGAACTGATTAACGAACAGGTAAAATTATTCTATTCGGCTCAAGATGAGGTGCTTATTGAATTCAACGAGTCGAGTTTTACGATAACCGAATTTATTGCACTCGGACTCAACGACAAAACCAGTTACTATCCGCTCGAACGGCAAACTATACGTTTTTTCGATAACGGTTATTACAAACTCGACACCGAAATGTTGTTCGAACCGCCCGAATACAACCGAAAAGTTTTACACCATATTTATAATGCAACGCTTGCCACTTTGCATCGAGCTGTGCAAAAACCCGAGACAGTTCGCGAATCCGAATTAGAATCGGTGCCGCAAACTCTTATGATTGCGTATTTAAACGGTTTCGAAGACGCAAAACAAAAACTCATCGACGCGAAATCGATTTTTAAAAGCCTATCAAACCCAAATGCTTTTCAGAATTTTAAACACGCGCTGCGCATTCTTCGGAAAATGAAGTACAACGCTGTTTAAATGAATAGCATAATAAAATAATTCGTGGAACTTATTCTTACGTTCGCTAGAATATTCCCTTCCGGCGATTTAACGAAAATTTTGGTGTCGAACTCACGTTATTAAAATTAATAGTTCATTTTTACAAATGAGTGAAGTAAATTTGATACGGCAAGGATAATTATGTGATCGATCGAAGCCGCCAATACAAAACTTAAAAGCTGTCTGGTTAACCAACGAATGTGCAGCGGAACAGTTTCAAAAATAGCAAGACACGATTAACGTGTATTTGCTGGTAACTTAGAAAGAATAATTGCACTACAGCTAGAAATCAATAAAAAACAGGATACTACTGGATTAAAACTAGTAATCTTACCAAAGATGAAACAACAAAACACCATACAGATTTTTGAAGATAGAAAAGTAAGAACCTTGTGGGATGCTGACCTTGAAAAGTGGTTTATCTCGATAATAGATGTTATAGCCATCCTTACAGAAAGCGTTGATGCGGCCGCTTACTGGAGAAAACTAAAGCAAAGACTCAAAGAAGAAGGGAATGAAACCGTGACGAATTGTCACGGTTTGAAAATGCTTGCTCCTGACGGAAAAATGAGGATGACTGACGTAGCAGATACTGAACAACTTTTTAGGCTAATTCAATCCATTCCGTCACGCAAAGCTGAACCTTTTAAATTGTGGTTGGCACAAGTTGCTAGCGAGCGATTAGACGAGATACAGGACCCAGAATTGACTATTGATCGAGCATTATACGAGTATCAACAATTAGGATACAGTGAAAACTGGATAAATCAACGTCTAAAAAGTATTGAAATACGCAAGGAATTAACCGAAGAATGGAAAAAGCGAGGATTAAAAGAAGGCTTACAGTTTGCTACACTTACCGATATCATCACCAAAGCATGGGCTGGCAAAACAACTAGAGAATATAAAATACTGAAAGGTTTAAAGAAGGAAAACCTACGGGATAACATGACTAATACCGAACTCATATTAAACATGCTTGCTGAAGCATCTACTAAAGATATATCGGCGGCTACTAATCCTAAAGATTTTGAGGAAAGTAAAAAAGTTGCTAAACAAGGCGGCAATGTGGCCAAAGTGGCGCGAAAAGAACTCGAAGCCAAAACGGGTAAAAATGTAATATCTTCTTTTAATGCAAGAGAATTGTTGACGGAGAAAGCAGATACCAAAAACTTAAAACCCAAAAGGAAGTAAGCAATTTTATAATTTCACCAAATCAAAAACCAGATAAGTGTACTCTTTGAAATGAAATGAATTGTAAGACTTAAATCGCTATCTGATTAGGCAAGTCACCAGAAAATTGTATCCACTCGAATCATTAGTACGACAGCACTTCCTGAATGTCGCCGCCTGAGTCTTTCGAACTCACCTTATTTAAACCCATCCACCTTAACCGTCACTTTTCCACTCACTTCCAAAAACGCCAAAATAGCTTTGTTGTTCACTTGAATTTTATCAAAAACAACATCGTTCATCGTTCCGTTAACAAAAACGCCCGGCATTACGCTGTAGTTCGAAGTGTAGCGCTGCAACTGTTTTTTGCCTTCCTCTAAATTCGGCGCAATACTGTATCTGCACGCTTGCTGCATTTTCTTAAGTATTGTGCCCGAAGCCAACCAATTTGCCGCTTTTATCAAAGTACTTTTTGTATCCAGCACATAATCCAGATTATCAAAGTAAATTTCTTTGGTTTGTGCGTTGTAAGCCGGGAATCCGCTGAGGTAAATATCGCCATTCAAACTACCCGAAAGCGTTAAGGCTACAACTATTTTGCCTGATTTATGCCACAATTTTACCTGCTCTACTTTTACTTTTCGGCTGCCCGAAGCAAATTCTTGCCCGGCAAAATTTTTGGTGATTATCGCCTCGGCGTCGGCATACGTCGAAACAGCAATAACTTTAGCATTCACTGCATGCGGAACCGATTTTACCGCTTTCAATACAACCGCATCTCGATTAAAAAGCGATTTCGGTTTGGCGCCTACAAGCGTCTCAATTTTACACTTCACACCCATATCCATCACCAACGTACTTTTTCCAATCGTAGCATCAGTGGCATACACTTCAATCGGAGTAAATCGAACCCACGATTGGTACGTTTCGCTCGCTAAACTCGGTTCCGACATTTTAGCCAAAGCATCTAAAACTTGCGGCTTAAAATCAACGGTTTTTTTAATCGCATCGTCTATGTTTTTCTCGATTTTTCCCTTAAAGTATTTTATAGCCGGATCTACCAAATACGTAATCGAAACTACTTTGCTGCCAATTGTCATGCTCGGCGATTCCTTCCAATCCAAGTCGCTAATTCGAGTTTTGGTTTGCAGTTTCCAGTTAAGCAAATTCACTTCGCTCAATAAACTCACCACGCCGTTTAAGTCAAATTCCCGAGTGTCGTACAAGTCAATTCCCAATTTCGAAGTACCGTAACGGTAAAAAATCTTTGCCTTTAGCGGCAAAATCACTTTCATCTTGCCACCTTCCGATCGCAACTGAATAGGTGCTTGTTTCCAAACCGTTAGTTTAATGTCGTCGTCGGTGATGTCTTTATCTTCGTAGATAACGCCGTTAAGCGTTTTATTTATTTGGTTTTCAATATCTTGTATCGAAATTTCTACCGGCATGTTCAGAAACGAGGGTTCGGTATCGTAAATCAATGGCGCCGCATCGTCGGGTTCCGGCTTGAGCGATTCTATTTTTTTTACCGATGAACAGGCTGTAAGCACCACCGCCAAAAGCCAAACTAGGTTTTTCATATTCAAAATTTAAGCAAAAGTAGTAAAGTGATTCATTTGTTTTTGGGCGAAACCCTGCGCCGCTCATTTCCCCACCGCAGGGTCGGTCTTTTCGCTGCAACACCACCTGCGCAATCGCTTTCGGCTAGCGGGTCTGCGGCGCTTCCTTTGGTCGCACGCAGCTGCCGCGCCTCAATTCTCTTGCCACAGGCGTTGTTTCCGCTGCAATACCTTTCGCGGGCAATCGTTTCCAAAAAAAAGTGTACAAATTTTACCTCAAACTGTAACACTCTGCATTTCTTTTCGTCAATTTACAGAGCAAATCAAACCTAATGCCAAAAGTTAAAGCACAGCTAATCGTTGTTTTTGTTGCCTGTTCGGGTGTCTTTTCCTCTTTTGCACAAGCTAAAAAGTGGACATTACTCGAATGCGTTAACTACGCACTCGAAAAAAATATATCGGTACAGCAATCGGCACTCGATCTCGAAACAGCAAAAATCGAGCGTAGCGATGCCATCGGAAATTACCTGCCATCCATAAGCGCCAACGGAAATCATTCGTGGAACATTGGTTTAAACCAGAACATCACCACAGGTTTACTCGAAAACCAAACCACACAATTTACCAGCGCAGGTCTCAATTCGAGTGTTACCATATTCAGCGGTCTCTCGAATTTGTACCGCTACCGCAGAGCTAAATTATCTGAGCTTGCCTCGCAATACCGACTTTCAAAAATGAAAGACGATATTTCGCTTAATGTGGCCAACGCTTACTTGCAAATCTTGTTCAACAAGGAAAATCTCAAAATTCAACAAGAACAGCTTAATAACAATCTCAAGCAAGAAGCGCGATCCAAAGATTTAGTCGAAGCCGGTTCCATTCCGCGTGGCGATTTACTCGATATTCAAGCCACAGTAGCTACAAACCGACAAACCCTGGCGGTAGCCGAAAACAGTTTACTGATTTCGAAACTGAGCTTGGCGCAGTTGCTTCAATTGGAAGATTTTAGAAATTTCGATACCGTCGATGCCGATTATCCAGTGCAAAACAGCGCTACCATGCTCGAGTCGCCTGAAACCATTTACGAGAAAGCAAAAAAAGAACGCGTTGAAATTAAAATTGCACAAGCCAATCTCGATTTAGCACAACGCGATATTCAAATAGCCAAAGCAGCCTATTCGCCAACTTTACAAGGTTTTTACAGTTTCAATACTCGTGCCGCCTACACCGATCGAATTGTAGGTTTTGAACCCAATACCGATAACCCCACTTCGGTAATCGGAACTGTCGACGTTAACGGTAGCACATTTAACGTTCTGCAACCTAATTTCCGTCCCGTTTTAGGTGGGCCACGTTCGGTTGCCGATCAATTCGTCGAAAATAAAGGTCACCAGTTTGGTTTACAACTTACGATTCCGATTCTAAACGGATTCTCCTCACGAAATTCAGTTCGTCGCGCAAAAATTGCCTTCCAACGCGCACAAACCAACCTCGATCAAGAAAACCTTACACTCGAACGGAACGTGTTCCAAGCTTTCACCGACGCCAATGCCGCATTGAAAACTTACGAAGCGGCAGTAACTGCTGTTGAAGCACGCGGAGAAGCGTTTAAATACGCCACCGAACGTTTCAACGTAGGCTTAATGAATGCCTTCGATTTAAGTCAGGCACAAACCTTGTACGTAAACGCACAGGCCGAGTTGAGTCGCGCCAAATATGATTACATCTTTAAAGTAAAAGTCGTTGAATTCTATTTCGGAATTCCAATTATGCAACAATAGTTATGGGAAAGAAAAAAGTTTGGATTATAGTAATCGTTCTAGTAGCAGTAATCGGCGGTTTGTTATACGCCGCATCGTCGGGTGCCTTTAAAAAGTCTGGCGAAGAGAAAGAAGTAGAAACCGTTGTTGCCAGCACACAAACCATCGTCGAAACCGTTTCGGCAACCGGAAAAATTCAGCCGGAAGTAGAAGTGAAAATTTCTTCGGAAGTTTCGGGCGAAATCATTGCACTACCTGTAAAAGAAGGTCAAGTGGTTAAGAAAGGCGATTTGCTCGTGCGCATCAATCCCGATTTATATACCTCGGGCTTAAATCGAACTGTAGCCGGATTGTCGCAAACGAAAGCCGGTTTGTCGCAAGCTGATGCGCAATTTACCGAAGCTAAAGCCGCTTACGACCGAAATAAAACGCTTTACGAAAAGGGAATTATTTCTCGCGCCGATTTTGAAAAAGCCGTGTCAGCGTTTGAAGTAGCCAAAGCTAATAAGCAATCGGCGTATTACAATGTGGCATCGGCGAGCGCTACTGTGAAAGAAGCTAAAGACAATTTAGGACGCACTACCATTTACGCTCCTGCAGACGGAACCATCTCGATGCTCAATGTGGAGTTAGGCGAACGTGTTCTCGGAACGCAGCAAATGGCGGGAACCGAAATCTTGCGCGTGGCAAACCTAAACCAAATGGAAGTGGAAGTTGATGTGAACGAAAACGACATTGTTAAAGTTAGTATCGGCGATTCTGCTAAAATTCAAGTTGATGCCTATTTGAAAAAAGAGTTCAAAGGAATTGTTACCAGCATTTCGAATTCGGCAAGTACAGCAACCACAGCCGACCAAGTAACGAACTTCAAAGTAAAAGTGCGCTTGTTAAAAGAATCGTATGCCGATTTGTTAGAAGGCAAGCCGGCAACCTACTCGCCGTTTCGTCCGGGAATGACAGCCACGGTCGACATTATAACCAAAACACGTGTAGATGTTATTGCTGTACCGATTAGTAGTGTAGTGGTAAAAAGCGATACACTTCCGGTGAAGAAGCCGCAATTTGAAATGCCCGACGAAGCTAAGACCGAAGAAACGCCTGCGCCAAAAAGCGACAAACGTTTGGAGTGCGTGTTTGTGAAAGTGGGTAATAAAGCTAAAATACGAATCGTAAAAACAGGTATTCAAGATAACAGCAACATCGAAATTATTTCCGGTTTGAAAAAGGGCGATGTGGTAATTACGGGTCCGTTTGGTCTGGTAAGCAAAGAATTAAATTCGGGCGATTTGGTTAAAACCAAAGATATAAAAGCCGCTAAATAATGGCGCTTATCTTGTGTTTGGAAACGGCTACCAAGAATTGTTCGGTAGCTTTATCGAAAGACGGTGCTTTTTTAGCAGCAAAAGAATTTGCAGGCGAGAATTACTCGCAAGCCGAGTTATTACACACGTTTATTCAAAACGTTTTAGACGAAGCCGGAGTAAAATTTGCCGATTTGGCTGCTGTGGCGGTGAGTGCGGGTCCAGGTTCGTACACGGGTTTACGTATTGGTGTTGCGGCCGCGAAAGGTTTGTGTTATGCACTAAGTATTCCTTTAATTTCGGTTTCTACGCTCGAAGTTTTAGCGACACCCAAGCAACTACATTCGGGTTATAAAGTGCCCATGCTCGACGCGCGCCGTATGGAAGTCTACACTGCCGTTTACGATGCGAATAACCAAATAATAGAACCGGTTTCGGCTAAGATTCTCGACGAACATTCGTTTGAAAATTTCAGCGAGACGCTAGTTTTGTTTGGCGACGGCGCAACGAAATGTAAAGAGCTGTTTGCCCATCGAACAAATATTATCATTGATGAATCGTTGCCGTATCCTTCGGCCAAAGACATGCTTGCCTTGGCGCATAAGCGTTTCACAGACGGCGCCTTTGAAGACGTTGCCTACTTTGAACCTTTTTACTTAAAGGATTTTATCGCCGGAGGAGGGAAGTAAGGTGCATTCGTCTGGCGACGTTTTACACATTCTTCAAATTGATAATTTCTTGGTCAGTCAGGAAGCGCCATTGACCGCGTGCGAGATTTTTCTTGGTAAGTCCGGCGAAAGCAACACGGTCGATTTTTAAAACATCGTACTTCATGGATTCGAATATGGCACGCACGTGCTTTGGGTTTGAAGAGTTTACTTGTAAACCAATTTCACTTTTTGGCGCATCGTCGATGTAGCTGATAGAATCGACACGTAGGAAATGCCCATCCATTTCAACACCTTTTTCGATACGTTCTAAGTCTTCGAATTTCAAGTTACGATCTAGAGAAACTTGATAGATTTTCGAGCTACGTTGATTTGGCGAACCGAATTTGTTAATCAGGTCGTGATCGTTGGTGAACAGCAGCAAACCTGTAGTGGTTTTATCCATGCGGCCAATGGGATAAAGTGTAGTGTTTGCAGCCGATTTTATGAGTTCGTTTACGTTGCGTTGTCCGCCTGCATCGTCGGTTGAGGTAGTAAAGCTTTTTGGTTTGTTTAGCAAAACGTACACTTTCTTTTCGGGAGTGAGTTTTACGCCGTCGAATTCAACTTTATCGGTTGGTTTTACTTTGTAACCTAATTCGGTTATGGGCTCGCCGTTAACTTTTACGTTTCCGGATTGGATGTAAATATCGGCTTCTCGACGGGAGCACACGCCGCTGTTGGCGATGTATTTGTTGAGACGAATTTCGTCGGCGGTCGTTTTTTTAGGTTGTCTGGCTGCTGGTTTTACGGCAGAAATTTCCTTGCGACTGTCGGAAGGCTTGTAATCTTTTTTATAAGTCGTTTTTTTATTTTTTGGCTTCGATGTAGCTGTCTTTCTCGGTTTTTCTGATTTCCCCGGCATAATTCAAAATTTTGGCAAAGGTAGTCAATGCCCGTCAATTAGCAGGTTGTTTTGTGCACGAATGCCGCAGCCCCGATGGCAACGAAAAGCTTTTGCGGTTGGTGCGCTGCGAGAAACGCTTTGCGGCGGCGACCAGCGGAAGCCGTGGCAAAGCGATTTTCGAGCGCGTAGCAAACGGAAAACTTGCAGTGAACAGCGGGAATAGCTGCCCAAAAAATCGAAATCTACAACAATTTTTTACCGTGGTACAATACGCCTGGGTCGATGAGTACAATGCAGAAAACGCCTGCTACAATGAGTGCTTTAATACCGTTGTGAACCAATAAATAGCGACTTTTTTCGCTTTTTTTCCAGAGTAGTATGTTTAGAACCGTGAGTACGATTAAGGAAACGTATAAGTATAAATCCATGTAGCCAACATCGTAACGTTCGATTAACAAATACACGGGAATGAGTGTGAGTACCGAGGCTGTTGTAAATGCTTGTTTGCTTTTAGACTCGCCGTATTCAACGGCAATTGTGTGGTAGTTATTGGCTAAATCGCCCGTTAGGTTTTCTAAATCTTTTACAATTTCGCGCATGAGCAGCAGCAGCCACAAAAAAGTAGCGTGCCCGAAAATAACGGGTTCGAAATTTTTGTAGTAGAGCAAAATCGCAAAGAATGGAAAAATGGCGAGGAGTGTCGACATTAAATTCCCTACCAGTAAGTACTTTTTGACTTTATGCGAGTAAAACCAAATCAGGAAAATGTACACGCTAAAAAACGCTGCTGCGCGCCAGGAGACGATAAAGGCGATGCCTACTGAGATGAAATTTAGCGTAAAATACACACGCAATTTGGTGCCTTGGGATACCAAACGATCGAGTAAGGATTTTCGCGGTCGGTTTATTAAATCTTTTTGCGAATCGTAGAAATTATTAATGATATATCCCGAAGCAATTGTGATAGCCGAGGCGAGTACAATGCAAAGCAATAGCGGGTCGAGCAGTACATGGAGCGCACGCATATCGCCAGCAAGAATAAATATCGCCGAAAGGTATTGCGCTAGGAAAATGATAGGAATATTATAGCCGCGAACGACCGAAAACAAGCTGACGCATTTCATCAGCAAGCGTTTGTTTTTGCGGCTAAGCATGTGTTTTTAGAAGCGGTATACCACTTCGAGCTTGTAGTTTTTGAGAGCTTCGGCAGCTTTTTCGTAATCTTGGGTAAAGCCTAAGATGTAACCACCGCCACCAGATCCGCACAACTTTAAGTAGTAATCGTTGGTTTCGATACCGCGTTCCCAGATTTCGTGAAATTGCGAAGGAATCATGGGTTTGAAGTGATTGATGGCAACTTTAGAAAGTTGTTTGGTATTTTCGAAAAGCGATTTGAGGTCGCCCGCTAGGAAATTTTCCACACAGGCATCGGTATATTTTACAAACTGATTTTTCAGCATGTTACGGAACCCTTTGTCTTTTAGGTTTTCCATAAAAATCTGAACCATAGGCGCAGTTTCGCCCACAATTCCGCTATCGAGTAGGAAAACGGCACCGCTGCCTTCTGGGCGTTGGGTCGGAATTCCGGTTGCTTCGATGTTATCTTTCGAATTGATGAGAATCGGAATGCTGAGATATGAATTTACGGGATCGAGTCCGGAACTTTTTCCGTGGAAGAACGATTCCATATTTGCGAAAATCTCTTTCAATCGCAACAGTTTCTCACGGGTTAAGTTTTCAAGTACGCTGATTTTAGAGAGCGCGTATTTATCGTAAATGGCAGCTACGAGCGCACCGCTACTTCCAACGCCGTAACCTTGTGGAATCGACGAGTCGAAGTGCATGCCGGCTTGTAAATCGCGGTCGAGACTTTCGAAATCGAATTGCACCAATTCGGGTTGCTGCTTAGTGAGTTCTTTTAAATAGTTGGTAAAGCGAATCAAACTTTGGTTTGATGCTTTTGCTTGTTCGGTTGAAGCGCCATCTATTTTTAGCGCACCGTTGTAAAAGTTGTAAGGAATGGATAAACCTTTTGAATCTTTGATGATTCCGTATTCTCCGAACAGTAATATCTTAGAGTAAAAAAGTGGTCCTTTCATGTTGTTGATTTCCTGTTAGTTCAACTTTTGTGCTCCGTTGCCAACAGTATCACAAAGGTACTGCTGATTTTGGCAAAATTCAACAAGATTTTCCTTAATAAATTCTAAAATTTCACTTTTAATGCTTTCAGGATAAAGTAAGTGAACATTTGCGCCGGCATCGAGTGTGAAGCAAAGCGGTAATTTTGTGCTTTCGCGGAAGCGACGTACCCGCTCGATAATCTGTAATGTATTGGCATGCATTAAGATGAATGAAGGCGTTGAAGTAAGCATCATCGCGTGTAAGGTCAGCGCTTCGCTTTCGGTTATTTCGATGAATTTATCGAGATCACCTTGTTCTAATGCTTTTGAAATTATTGCCAGATTTCGGTGCGCTTGTTCAAATCGGCTTGCGGCAAACGGATGGTTGTTCATCAGTGCGTGCCCGGCTGTGCTGGAAACTACTTTTTGTCCAACATCTACAAGCATTATAGTATCTTGAAAGTTGTGAAAAACCGCGTGTAAGGTATTTGGAAAAGCGATGCCGTACAAATCGGATGCCGCTGGAAAGGTTTCGTTTTTTCCCCAGATAACCGGATTTCCAGAAATACTTCGGCAGGCGCTGCCAGAACCAATTCGGGCTAAAAACGAAGCTTTTTTCAACAAGTGTTCTTCGTTCGGATGGGAACTGAGTTGGCGTTCGATGTCGCAGATATTCATAGCTAAAGCTGCCAAAGCCGAGGCCGATGAAGCAATGCCCGACGAATGTGGGAATGTATTTTTGGAATCGATTTTAAGTGTTAAACCGTTCAAGAACGCGCAGTAGGGAAGAATCTTGTCAAAAAACGTTTGTAGTTTAGGCAAGAAACTTGGTTTGCGTTCGCCTTCGAAATAAAAATCAAATGAAAACTGATTTGCAAAGCTTGCTTCTACGGAAGTGATGGTTTTGCAGTCGTTCAGTGTGAAACTAATCGACGGATTTGCCGGGGTTTGATCCGGATTTTTTCCCCAATATTTAACCAGAGCGATATTACTTGGCGCACTAAACGTAGATTTGTGCTGAAAATTTGCGGAAGGAATTAAGTTTGTGATAAAATCTTCGTGAAGCTGCATGAAGTTTTTGCGCAAAGATAATACAAAGCGCGTGTATCAACTTTCATTTTGTACGTATGAAGACAGGAAGAGATTTGGCAGTAAAAAGTGCAACTTTGATTGCCACTACATTGGGAATCGGATTTTTAGTCGGGCAGGTAACGCGTCCGGGAATCGAAACTTGGTTTGTTTTTTTAGAAAAACCTTTTTTTAATCCGCCAAACTGGTTGTTTGCGCCGGTTTGGAGTGTTTTGTACGTTTTCATGGCCATAGCTGCTGCTCGAGTATGGAGCAACACAAAATCGGAAGTGGCTGTGATCAGAAAAGCACTTTTATTTTGGTGGATTCAATTCGCCTTGAATACGGCATGGTCGTTTTTGTTTTTCGGATTGAAAAATCCGCTTTTGGCATTAGTCGAGATTGTTTTATTAGAATTGTTGATTTACGAAACCTACCTGCAATTTCGGAAAATCGATGTCGTTTCGGCTAAGTTATTGATTCCGTATATGATATGGGTTGCTTTTGCGGCAATTTTGAACGCCTCGATTTGGTGGCTGAACTAAAAAACGGACATATTATTTATAATGATTAAAAATAGACAACTTTAATATTTGTCGAACCTAATAAGGTTGTTAATATCCCCGTTGCCGTTTATCTTTGTGGGCAAAAATTTAAACAAAATGATGCAATCTTCTCAGGTTGATTATGTTCCGATTTTGATGCAGATGTTGTTAGCGGTCGGTTTTGTTGCGCTAACCATTGTGGGTTCGAGTTTTCTTGGTCCACGCAGGCTTTCAAAAAATAAAGACAAGAATTTTGAGTGTGGAATTGAATCCATCGGAAACGCTCGAATTCCATTCTCTGTAAAGTATTTTCTCGTAGCCATCTTATTTGTTTTGTTTGATGTGGAAGTAATTTTCTTGTATCCGTGGGCGGTCAATTTCAAGGCTATGGGTATGGAAGGCTTCCTTAAAATGGGCATCTTTATGGCTTTGTTGTTGGTTGGTTTCTTTTATGTAATCAAGAAAAAAGGTTTGGAGTGGGAGTAATCCTTAACGTAACGATGATACAACTATGAGCGATTCAAAAATAATTACCAATGCACCTGCTCCAGAAGGCTTTGCCGGAGAAGGTTTTTTTGCAACTAAACTCGATTCAGTAGTAGGGTTAGCGCGTGCTAATTCGCTTTGGCCTTTGCCTTTTGCAACTTCTTGTTGTGGTATAGAATTCATGGCTACCATGGCGTCTCATTACGATGTGGCGCGTTTTGGTTCGGAGCGTATGAGTTTTTCACCACGTCAGGCCGACATGCTTCTGGTAATGGGAACTATCGCAAAAAAAATGGCGCCTATTTTGCGTCAGGTATACGAACAAATGGCAGAACCTAAATGGGTTATATCTGTTGGAGCCTGTGCGTGCTCGGGCGGAATTTTCGACACCTACAGCGTGCTTCAAGGAATTGATAAAGTAATTCCGGTCGATGTTTACGTGCCAGGTTGTCCGCCGCGTCCGGAGCAAATTCTCGACGGGATTATGCGTTTGCAAGATTTAGTGAAAAGCGAGTCGGTACGCCGCCGCAGTTCACCTGAGTACACTGAATTATTAGCCTCATACAACATCCAATAAAATGGGTTTAGAAAACCAATTTATTCACGAAACGCTGCTTGCCAAGTTTGGGGACAGCGTTTCCGACTTTAATCAAATTCACGACATATTAACTTTTGAAGCTGAGCCAGCTGTAATCAAAGAGGTGATTCAGTTTTTGAAAAGTGAACCGTCATTGAACTTTAATTTTTTAACCGATTTGTGCGGCGTACATTATCCAGAAGCTAGTGAAGACAGGCAGTTTGCAGTGGTATATCACATACACAATTGGTTTGAAAACGTTCGTATTCGCATCAAATGCTTTTTGAGTGGTGCGCAGCCTGAAATCCCTACGGTATCTGATTTGTTCCGAAGTGCAAACTGGCAAGAACGCGAAACCTACGATTTTTACGGTATCCGATTTATGGGTCACCCGCAGTTGAAACGCATCCTTAACATGGATGAAATGACGGTGTTTCCGCTTCGTAAAGAATATCCACTAGAAGATGGTGGTCGTACCGATAAAGACGACCGTTTCTTCGGAAGAACAACAGATAATTGTTAATCTAAAAGCAGTACCATGTCAGAGTTACTTTTACCACCAGAACAACGTTTTGCTACAATTATCGAAAAGCATAAAAACGACGACGGCAGTGAGCTTTCCATCCTCAATTTAGGACCTACCCACCCAGCAACCCACGGAATATTTCAAAATATTTTGTTAATGGATGGCGAGCGTATTATTGAGGGCGAAGGAACGGTTGGGTACATTCACCGCGCCTTTGAAAAGATTGCAGAAAATCGTCCGTTTTATCAAATTACGCCACTTACCGACCGTATGAACTACTGTTCGTCGCCAATCAACAATATGGGTTGGTGGATGACTTTAGAAAAGGCTTTGGGAATTGAAGTTCCGAAGCGTGTTCAATACATGCGCGTAATCGTAATGGAACTTGCTCGTATTGCCGACCACATTATTTGTAATTCGGTTTTAGGAGTTGATACGGGTGCTCTTACAGGTTTCTTATATGTGTTCCAGTATCGCGAGAAGATTTATGAGATTTACGAAGAGATTTGCGGTGCACGTCTTACAACAAATATGGGCCGAATCGGTGGTTTTGAACGCGATTGGTCGCCGAAAGTTTTTGAAAAAATTGAGAAACTTTTGGAAGAATTTCCACCAATCTGGACCGAGTTTGAAAGCTTACTTACGCGAAACAGAATCTTCATGGATCGTACCATCAACGTGGGTGCGATTTCAGCTGAAGACGCCATGAATTTCGGATTTACAGGTCCGAATTTACGTGCAACTGGAGTTGATTACGACATTCGTGTGATGCAGCCGTATTCTTCTTACGAAGATTTTGATTTTGAAATCCCTGTTGGAAAATCAGGCGATACTTACGATCGTTTTTGTGTTCGTAATGCCGAAGTTTGGGAAAGTTTGAAAATTATCCGTCAGGCTATCGACAAAATGCCAGAAGGTCCGTATCACGCCGACGTTCCCGATTATTACCTTCCTCCAAAAGATGAAGTATACAACACTATGGAAGGCTTAATCTACCACTTTAAAATTGTAATGGGCGAAGTGCCGGTTCCGGTTACCGAAGTATATCATCCAGTAGAAGGCGGAAACGGAGAACTCGGGTTTTATTTAATTACCGACGGAAGTCGCACACCTTACCGCTTACACTTCCGACGTCCGTGTTTTATTTACTACCAAGCCTTTAATTATATGGTGAAAGGTGAAATGTTATCCGATGCGATTGCAACACTTTCAAGCTTAAATGTAATTGCTGGCGAATTAGATGCATAACGAAATTATGGAAAGAAAACAGTACCATCAAGAAATCAATATAACACCTGAACTTCAAGCACGCATCGACGAGTTGATTTCGCGTTATCCGGCGGATAAACGCAAGTCGGCTTTGTTACCTGTTTTACACGAAGTGCAGGATGCGCACGACAATTGGTTGAGTGTACCGCTTCAAGATAAAGTTGCCGAAATTCTGGGTATTAAACCTATCGAGGTATACGAAGTTGTGACCTTTTACACCATGTATAATCAGCGTCCGATTGGCAAGTATATGTTCGAGTTTTGTCAAACTTCGCCTTGCTGTTTGAATGGTGTGGAAAACTTAATGGATTATACCTGTAAGAAATTAGGTGTTAATGTGGCAGAGCTTACTGCCGATGGCTTATTTGAAGTACGCGGAGTAGAGTGTTTAGGAGCTTGCGGATACGCACCAATGATGCAGTTGGGCGATTTCTACGTGGAGCACCTCAATGAAGAAAAGATCGATCAATTGATCGCAGATTGCAAAGAGAATAAGATAACCTTACACGATAAGTAATGCAATTGTCAGCCTCTCAAGTTGAACAAATACGAACTTTCTTCCGGGATAAACCGGTACATAAAGTATATTTGTTTGGATCGTACGCACGAGGCGAGGCAGATGAAAATAGTGATATTGATTTACTTATCGATTGGGATTATTCAAAGCATATAGGTTGGAATTACGTTGGATGGTGGGAAGAAATTAAAGAATTATTGAATAAGAATGTTGATTTTGTTTCTGCCAAGTATGTTTCTCCATTAATCGAGCAAGAGATAGATAGCGACAAAGTATTGATTTATGAAGCGTAATCTTGGAGATAAGGTCCGAATATTTCATATTTTGGAAGCAATTGAAAAGATAGAGATGATTATGAAGAATGTTTCTTTCGAAGACTTTTGCTCCAACTAAGAAAAAAAGTTAGCCGTCGAAAGATTGCTGGAAATAATTGGTGAAGCTACCAATCATATTTCTGAGGAATTGCTTTACGGCAGCGAAACATCGGCTCCTTGGAGAAAGATTATTGCGACAAGAAATATGATTTCGCATGAATACTTTCGAGTAGATGAATCGATTATATATCAAATTGTAACGAAAGAGATCGTACCATTAAAAAAAGATATTCTTGTTATAAAAAGTAGTTTATAATACTATGGCACAAAAAATATTACTAGATAAAATAAATGTTCCTGGAATCAAGACATTCGAGGTGTACCGTCGGGAGGGAGGATATGCTTCCGTAGAAAAGGCACTCAAGAATATGACGCCGGACGAGGTTGTGGAAGAAGTGAAAACGTCGGGTTTGCGCGGACGTGGAGGCGCAGGTTTCCCAGCTGGAATGAAGTGGAGCTTTATCGATAAAAAAAGTGGTAAGCCAAGGCACTTGGTTTGCAACGCCGACGAGTCGGAGCCAGGAACTTTCAAAGACCGCTTTTTGATGGAGTACATTCCGCATTTGCTGATCGAGGGAATGATTACCTCTTCCTATGCACTTGGCGCGAATTTATCCTACATCTACATCCGTGGTGAGTATATGTGGGTGTACAAAATCTTGGAACGTGCTATTGCCGAAGCTAAAGCTGCAGGATTTCTCGGAAAGAACATCCTAGGTTCGGGTTACGACTTAGAGTTACACGTGCACTGTGGTGCCGGCGCGTACATTTGTGGTGAGGAAACTGCATTGATTGAATCGTTGGAAGGCAAGCGTGGAAATCCGCGTATTAAGCCACCGTTTCCAGCTGTATCGGGTCTGTGGGCTAATCCAACTGTGGTAAATAACGTGGAAACGATTGCGGCAGTGCCGTGGATTGTGAACAACAGCGGTGCCGATTACGCTAAAATTGGTATCGGACGCTCAACAGGTACAAAATTAATATCGGCATCTGGAAACATTAAGAATCCAGGTGTTTACGAAATAGAGTTAGGTTTGTCGGTTTATGAATTCATGAACTCCGATGAATATTTAGGTGGAATGAGCACCGATCGTCCGTTGAAGGCGTTTGTGCCCGGTGGAAGTTCTGTGCCGATTTTACCCGCGAATTTAATATACAAAACAGCAAACGGTGAAGATCGTTTAATGACTTACGAAAGCTTGAGCGATGGCGGATTTGCTACCGGTTCAATGCTGGGTTCGGGCGGATTTATCGTGTACGACGATCGCGCGTGTATTGTTCGCAACACGTGGAATTTTGCACGTTTTTACCACCATGAAAGCTGCGGACAATGTTCGCCTTGCCGCGAAGGAACAGGTTGGTTGGAGAAAGTATTGTACCGTATTGAAAACGGAATGGGTCGCGAAGAAGACATTGATTTGTTGTGGGATATTCAATCGAAAATCGAAGGAAATACGATTTGTCCGTTAGGCGACGCCGCTGCATGGCCGGTTGCTGCTGCCATTCGTCATTTTAGAGATGAATTTGAATACCATGTTCGTTTCCCTGAAAAAATAAAAAATCGCGACCATTTTGTAGCAGAGCCGTTTGAAAAGGTGAAACATTTAGTGGCTGGAGTAGGAGTTTAAATTACCAGAATTTATAAAACCTTGAAACACATTAATAACATAAATATCAGCAATTTTAAATCGATACGTCAAGCATCGATTGAGGATTGTAATGTAATTAACGTGTTTATTGGAAAGCCAAATGCCGGAAAGAGTAATTTGTTGGAGGCGTTGGGGTTATACGGGATGTTCTCACTGGATAGAAACGACGTTCATTTAGCTGATTTCGTCCGCCAAAATAATTATCAAGAATTATTTTTTGAGGGAGATACTGGTCGAGAAGCTATTGTCGAACTCGATTCAAGTTCCATAAAGTCAACGTTCAGCTATGGAGAGCTTTTTCTTCATTACAAGACTCTTGATAGCGGAGATCCAATAAGGTCGATTATTTTTGATTCTTATAATGAGGAGAATGATCGAAATTCTGAGGTAAAAATTAAAAAAGATTTTACTACGAGGAATCGCGTTAAGAAATATAATTTTAGTGGATACGTTAGTAGTAACAAAGTTTCGAATAAAGATAGCTTAGAGTTTCCTTCTGGGAAAAATATTGGAAGAATTATCGCTTCTGTTCCGGAGCTAAGGGCACAAGTAAATCTACTCTTTAAGCAAAACGATTTAAAATTTTTAATTGAAAAAAGTACCAACGATTTAAAGATTTTTAAAGAGTATAATGATGGCACCGTATTTACCCTTTCGTATAATATGATTGCAGACACTTTGCAGAGATTAATTTTTTACAAAGCTGCAATAATAAGTAATGATGAATCGGTCTTATTATTTGAAGAACCCGAAGCGCACTGTTTTGAGCCTTATATTCAAGAGTTTACAAACGCAGTAAAATACGATAAAAATAAAAATCAGTTTTTTATTGTAACACATAGCGATTTTATCATTCAAGAATTTCTTCGAGACGACGACAGTAAAGCCAAGACAAACATATATCTAGTTAACAACGTTCAAGGCGAAACACAGGTTAAGCTGATGAAGCGAGAAAACAACGAGGACGTTTACGAGCTTGGGATGAATGCATTTTTTAATTTTGACCAGTTGTGGGAAAACAATTAAGAAATGGCTGTTATTGGAGTAGAATGCAACGCCGATCGTTATTTCTTCGCAAAACTGCTAGGAAATAAAGGCTTGATTCGAAAGGAGAAAAATGAAAGTGAAGTCATAAAAGGAATTGTACAAAGGAGTAAAGATAGTTTTAGAATTGGAATTATAGATGAAGATAAAAACAAGAGGATTCCAGCTGATTTTAAAGAAATTTATAAAGATGCCAATTCACGTTGTTTTAAAAGAGAAGAGAAATTTCAGTTTTTGTTTTTGATTGGTCCGAGACAATTTGAGCATTGGATTAATAGTTTTTTGATAAAGCGAAATAAAGATGTGAGCGCTTTTGAATTTGAAAGTTTTGAGGAGTTTATGCAGAAATCAAAGTCGGTTACTCCTGAAAATGATAGTAGATTTGCAGAGCTAATTGATTATGTTTTAGAAGAACATGCAAGCTTTGACAATCACGTTTTAAAAGTTAAGTTGCAAATCGAGTATTTGCTTGAAAAGAAGTTTGAGTTTGAAATAAAAGAGTTCGTTAAAATATAAGATTAATGAAAGTAACAATAGACGGGCAACCGATTGAAGTAGAACCGGGAACAACCATCTTGCAAGCTGCAAGAATGTTGGGAGGCGAAAGCGTTCCGCCGGCAATGTGCTACTATTCGAAACTAAAAGGAAGCGGCGGAAAATGTCGTTGCTGTTTGGTAGAAGTGAGTAAAGGTTCAGATGCCGACCCACGTCCGATGCCAAAACTTATGGCTTCGTGCGTTACCGGTTGTATGGACGGGATGGAAGTGAACAGCGCCAGTTCGCAACGCGTGCAAGACGCCCGTAAGTCGGTTACCGAATTTTTATTGATCAATCACCCGTTAGATTGTCCGATTTGCGACCAAGCCGGTGAGTGCGACTTGCAAAATCTAAGTTTCAAGCACGGTAAGAGCCAGACGCGCTTTATCGAAGAAAAACGCACGTTCGAACCCGAAGACATCGGACCGAATATCCAATTGCACATGAATCGCTGTATTTTGTGCTACCGTTGTGTGATGGTAGCCGATCAGCTTACTGATAATCGCGTACACGGCGTACTCGATCGCGGTGATCACTCTAATATTTCGACTTGCATCTCAAAAGCAATCGACAATGAGTTTTCTGGAAACATGATCGATGTTTGCCCAGTTGGTGCACTTACCGACAAAACCTTCCGTTTTAAATCGCGCGTTTGGTTTAACAAGCCGTTTAATGCACACCGCGATTGCGATAAGTGTTGCGGAAAAGTTACTGTTTGGATGTTTGGAAACGAAATTCAGCGTGTAACGGGTCGTAAAGACGAATATCACGAAGTGGAAGAATTTATTTGCAACGAATGTCGTTTTGAGCACAAAAACGTTGCGGATTGGGTGATTGAAGGTCCACGCAAGTTTGAAAAAGATTCGGTTATCAACCAAAATAACTATACACGTCCGTTGGACAAAGTAGTAATTGCAACCGAAAAAAATATTTTGAAAGGTCGCGACCAAGATCGCAAGAAAATTTCGATGACGAGTGTACCTTTGAAGCCGGAAGAGCAAGAAACGTTTTTAAAAGGAAACCTGTAGTCTATGGATAGTGCAATCATTATAGAAAAGAGCATTTTCATTGTAGTCATTTTCGCGATTACGATGCTTATGGCTATGTATTCGACTTTAGCGGAACGTAAAGTTGCTGCTTGGTTACAGGATCGTATTGGTCCGAACCGCGCGGGAAAAGGCGGTATTTTACAGCCACTTGCCGACGGTTTGAAATTGTTTAGTAAAGAAGAATTTTTACCAGATACGCCAAATAAGTTTTTATTTATCGTAGGCCCGGGAATTTCGATGAGCGTAGCTTTAATGACTAGCGCCGTGATTCCGTGGGGTGATAAGTTGGAAATGTTTGGAAGAACCGTGATTTTGCAAGCAACCGACATCGATGTGGCTTTATTGTACATCTTTGGCGTTTTATCTGTTGGTGTTTATGGAATCATGATTGGCGGTTGGGCATCGAACAACAAATTTTCGTTGATGAGCGCCATGCGTGCGGCCAGCCAAATGATTTCGTATGAAATTGCAATGGGATTGGCCATTATTGCTCTGTTAATGATGAGTGGTTCGTTGAGCTTACGCGAAATCGTGGCGCAGCAGCCGGGCATGCAGTGGAACGTGTTTTACCAGCCGATTGGTTTTGTGATTTTCTTGGTTTGCTCTTTCGCAGAAACCAATCGTACGCCTTTCGATTTAGCGGAATGTGAAGCCGAGTTAATTGGTGGTTATCACACCGAGTATTCGTCTATGCGTATGGGATTCTATCTCTTTGCTGAGTACGCGAGTATGTTTATTTCATCGACAATTTTGGCGACCCTGTACTTTGGTGGATACAACTATCCCGGTATGGAATGGGTGGTTAACAACTGGGGTGTAAATCCGGCTAATATTTTAGGAATTGTTGTTTTATTTGCGAAAATATGTTTCTTCATCTTCTTCTTTATGTGGGTAAGATGGACGATTCCGCGTTTTCGTTACGATCAGTTGATGCGTTTAGGTTGGAAAATATTGATTCCGTTGGCAATTGTGAACATATTTTTGACGGGTGCATTTGTATTGAAGAGCGAAATTTTAGAGGCGTTAGGATTTTAGTCGGTAACGATTGCCCTAGCCCCGATAGGAGCGGCATCCTTTTTTATGAAGCCTCGTGGAATAAAAAAGATACAGCGGATAGCGGGAATAGCTTCAAAAAAATAGAATAGTTTTGAGAAGCGAGAAACGAGCCCCGACGGCTATCGGGAGAGAAACTAGAAACGAGATTTGAAAAGGATTTAGTTCCGAAAGTAATCGGGACACCTTGTTTAAAATACTGAGACAGATAGAGTCTATAAAAACGAAAAAGTAAATTAGAGATGGCAATAGAAACGATTTCATTATCGGGACGCAAAAAAGAGGTGGTGAACAAAAAGATGAATTTTTGGGAAGGCCTTTATTTAGTTGCGATTATTAAGGGATTGTTTATCACAATCAGGCACTTATTTAAGCGAAAAGTTACCATCAAATATCCAGAGCAAGTGCGTGAGCGCAGCGATGTGTATCGGGGTCAGCATCAATTAAAGCGCGATGAATTGGGTCGTGAAAACTGCACGGCTTGTGGTTTATGCGCTTTGTCTTGTCCGGCTGAAGCGATTACGATGACTGCAGCCGAGCGCAAGCCTGAAGAAAAGCATTTGTATCGCGAGGAAAAGTATGCTTCGGTTTACGAAATTAATATGTTGCGTTGCATTTTTTGTGGATTGTGCGAAGAAGCCTGTCCGAAAGACGCAATTTATCTCACAGAATCTAAGCAGTTGGTTCCAGCGATGTACGGTCGTGAAGACTTTATCTTTGGAAAAGACCGTTTGGTAATGCCTTTAACTCAGGCAATGATTAATGCTCAATCTCAAATGACACGTTAATGTCGGCAGTACTACTCACTTTTTACATTTTATCGGCAATTACGCTTGCTACAGCGTTTTTAACGATTTACAGCAGAAATCCGATTCACTCGGCTATTTATTTGGTGATTTGTTTCTTTACAATCGCTGGTCATTATCTGCTACTCAACGCACAATTTTTAGCTATCGTTCACATTATCGTGTATTCCGGCGCCATTATGATTTTGCTTCTGTTTACGATCATGCTTATGAATCTGAACAAAGAAGACGAGGTGCACAAACCGCGCATTACCCGTTTGGGCGCTGTGGTGGTTTTTTGCTGCATGTGTTTAATAATGCTAACGATTTTTGTGAATTCGCAACCCGTTGCCGATGTGGTTCCGGCTAGTGGAATTGATTATCAATCGATTAAAGTATTAGGTCAAGTTTTACTTGATGGCGAAGAAGGTTATATGGTGCCGTTTGAATTTGCATCGATATTACTTCTTGTAGCGATGATTGGAACTGTTTTATTGTCTAAAAAAGAAAAAGTACAACTATAATGCAGGACGTTTTAAATCAAGTTGGAATTAACAATTACATCTTTTTGTCGGTGTTGTTGTTCTGCATCGGAGTTTTCGGTGTGCTCTATCGTCGAAACGCGATTATTGTATTGATGTCTATTGAAATCATGCTCAATGCAGTGAACCTTCTTTTTGTTGCGTTTTCGACGTACCATGAAGATGCACAAGGACAAGTATTTGTATTTTTCTCGATGGCTGTAGCTGCAGCCGAAGTAGCTGTTGGTTTGGCTATTTTGGTTTCTATTTTCAGAAATATCGGGTCGATTGATGTGTCAAATCTTAAAAAGCTTAGAGGATAACTAATGGATTTATCGATTATTTTACTGCTGTTATTAGCTCCGTTAGGTGGCTTTTTAATCAATACTTTTTTAGGGAAGCAACTCGGAAAAGGTGCTTCAGGTGCTATCGGAACTTTAGCTATTGTTATTAGTTTTGTTTGTACGTTGTTGCTGTTTCTGGGTTTGGAGCCTGGCGCGGATACGAAAGCTGATTTATTTCACTGGTTGACATTCCAAAATTTTAGTGTTGATTTTTCTTTTCAATTCGATCAATTGAGTTTATTGTGGTTGCTTTTCGTGACGGGTATCGGTTCGCTGATTCACTTGTATTCGATCAGCTATATGCACCACGATAAAGATTTTTATAAGTTTTTCTCGTATCTGAACTTGTTTGTCTTCTTTATGATCGTTTTGGTCAGCGGAAGTAACTTACCAATTTTGTTTATCGGTTGGGAAGGTGTAGGATTGTGCTCGTATTTGCTAATCGGATTTTGGTACAGCAATCAGGCTTACAACGATGCTGCAAAGAAAGCGTTCATCATGAACCGTGTGGGCGATTTAGGCTTACTTATCGGTATATTCATTTTAGCAACTGTAGCTGGAACGCTCGATTATCAAGGTTTGGAAACATTTTTTCAAACGAAAGGTAGTTTGGTTGATTCTACTTGGTTGGCAGTTGCAGCACTTTGTTTGTTTATTGGTGCCTGCGGAAAGTCGGCACAGTTGCCACTATACACTTGGTTACCCGACGCCATGGCTGGTCCGACGCCAGTTTCTGCATTAATTCACGCAGCAACGATGGTAACGGCAGGTATCTTTATGGTTACGCGACTGCATTTCTTATTCGATTTAGTTCCGGCCATTCAGAATGTTATCGCCGTAGTTGGTGTATCAACAGCACTTTTCGCGGCTACGATTGGCTTAGCGCAGAATGATATCAAGAAAGTACTGGCGTATTCAACAGTTTCGCAATTAGGACTTATGTTCTTAGCCTTGGGAGTTGGAGCGTATGAAGTTGCCGTTTTTCATGTAATCACACATGCGTTTTTTAAGGCGTGTTTGTTCTTGGGTGCAGGTTCGGTAATTCACGCGAATTCCGACGAACAAGACATGCGAAAAATGGGTGGTTTGCGTAAAGTAATGCCAATCACATTCATTACCATGCTTATCTCAAGTTTAGCAATTGCAGGTATTTTTCCACTCTCAGGCTTTTGGTCTAAGGACGAAATTTTATTAGAAGCTTTCCATTACAGCATTCCGTTTTGGGCAGTAGCTTCGTTAGCTTCTATTCTTACAGCTTTTTATATGTTCCGTTTAATGTTCTTGACCTTTTTTGGTGAATTTAGAGGAACAGAACACGCAAAGAGTCATTTGCATGAAAGTCCTGCTTTAATGACGATACCGCTTGTTATTTTGGCAACTCTAGCTGCCGTTGGCGGATTAATCAGTATTCCAGGATCAAGTTGGTTGATGCACTTTTTAGAGCCCTTGCTTCATACAGATGGTGCGCCAGAGCATCACGCATTAGATCAAACAGCGTATATCTTGATGGCCGTTGCTTCGGTAGGTGCGCTTGTTGGAATTTTTATCGCGTACAGAAAATACATTTCAAACAAAGAAGTTCCGGGTGAAGACAGTGAAGTAACTGGATTTACGAAAGTACTGGCTGAAAAATACTACGTTGACGAATTGTACGACAGCGTTTTTGTAAAACCGATTAATTTATTGGCGCGTTTCTTCAGAGATGTGGTGGAAACGGCTCTAGGTTCGTTGGTGTATGGATTCGGAAAAGCTGCTGCAGAAATCAGCAATCAGGGAAGAAAAGTACACAACGGCAGTATCGGATTGTACTTATTCGTTTTTGTAATCGGATTCTGTCTTATAGTATCGTATTTATTTTTAGCTCAATAATCAGCACGTATGGAAGTTATCTACTTACTTATTTTACTTTTAGTCGGCGCCGGTCTTACCTACTTTTCCGTTGATAAAGCGGCATCTCGTGTTGCATTGTTGATCTCAACAGTAGCGTTCGGATACTCGCTTTATCTGGTTTCGCTGCATTACGGCGGGCAGTTGCCAGAAAATATTCATTTTGATTGGATTTCAAAGCCAAGCATTGGTTTCGATTTACGACTTGATGGTTTAGCACTTCTCATGCTGGTGCTCACCACAACATTGCTTCCGCTAATCGTGGCAAGCGGTATCGAAACGAAATTCGCAAACGCAAAATCGTTGTACGCACTCGTCTTGTTGATGGCTTTCGCCATGTGTGGAACATTCGTTGCCTCAAACGGATTATTATACTACATCTTTTGGGAGGTTGCCTTAATACCGATTTACTTCATTGCATTAATTTGGGGAAGCGGTGATGCTGAAGAACGCAAAAAGCAAGTGGTGAAATTCTTTATTTACACGTTTGCTGGTTCGCTGTTTATGCTTGTTGGTTTTGTTTATTTGTATGGAAAAGCGGGAAGTTTATTACTAACTGATTTATATAAATTAGAACTTTCTTACGACGAGCAACTACTTGTTTTTGGAGGTTTCTTTTTAGCGTATGCGATTAAGATTCCACTGATTCCGTTTCATACTTGGCAAGCAAACGTGTACCAAAAGGCGCCTGCTATGGGTACGATGTTACTTTCGGGTATCATGCTTAAAATGGGATTGTATAGCGTGATTCGTTGGCAAATTCCTATTTCGCCCGATGCATCGAAAGAGTTGATGCCTTATTTGGTATGGATCGGAATTGCAGGAGTTATTTATGGATCGATCGTTGCTTTGCGTCAGCGTGATGTCAAGAAATTACTCGCGTATTCATCTTTAGCGCACGTTGGATTAATAGCTGCAGGTTTCTATGGTTTGACCGCCGATGGAATCACCAGCGGCATCATTCAAATGTTTGGTCATGGTTTAGTTGTAGTTGGCGTTTTCTTTGCTGTTGAAGTCATTGAACGTCGCTACCAAACACGCGCCATCAGCGAACTTGGTGGAATTAGAGCACAAGCCGTAAAGTTTGCTTCTGCATTCTTGATTGTTACGTTAGCATCGGTCGCGCTTCCTGGTACTGTGAATTTCGTGGGTGAATTCGGATTGTTGTTTTCACTTTCTACTCAGAACGTTTGGTTTTCCGTAATTGGAGGTTTAACCATTGTTTTGGGAGCATATTACATGTTGAAAATGTACCAGCAAGTTATGTTGGGTGAGGCCAACAAAAAGCCTTTTGCCGACTTATCCGTGACCGAGTCGCTTATTTTTGGCGCTCTAGCCGCTGTTATCTTCTTCTTTGGAATTTATCCGCAACCAATAAACGATTTGATTGCACCAGCCGTAAATGAAATTATCGCTCAAATTAGCACAAACTAACCAACCGGAATGAACACTTTAATAGCAATTACAGCACTTGGCGTTATTTGTCTGATATTCGAATTACTGAATCTCAGAAAGATCTTAGTTCCGTTCTCAATCGTGGCATTGTGCGGAATTTTATACTTAAATAGTCTAGATTATAACCAAACAGCTTCGTACTACAACAACATGATTGTAGTAGATAACTTCTCGGTGACTTTTACGGCTTTGTTTATCGTGCTTACAACCTTTTTGGTCGCCTTAGGACATCATTTTTACGACGACGTACCTGAGAAATTGAGCGATTTCGTTGCCATTAAAATTTTCTTGCTTTCAGGAGCCGCCGCTATGGTTAGTTTCGGAAATCTAGCCATGTTTTTTTTAGGAATCGAAGTACTTTCTATTTCTCTGTACATCCTAGCTGCAAGTCGCCGTTTGAATATTAAGTCGAACGAATCGGGAATGAAATATTTCTTAATGGGTTCGTTCGCTTCAGGTATCATTCTTTTTGGAATTTGCTTGATTTACGGTGCCATCGGATCGTTTGATATGCGTGTGATTATGGAAGCTGCCGTTTCAGCCGACGTTGAAGAATGGTTCTACATCGGTGGAATTTTGCTCGCTATCGGACTCTTGTTCAAAATTGCAGCAGTTCCTTTCCATTTCTGGGCTCCCGACGTTTATGAAGGTGCACCAGCATTAACTACTGCAACAATGAGTACTTTGGCGAAGGTAACCGCTATGGCAACCTTCTTTAAGCTTTTCTTCGCAATGAGTGGTAATTTACCCGAAACGTCGCAAACGGTACTTGTTGTGCTTTCTGGCTTGTCGATGACCGTTGGAAACATCATGGCGTTACGCCAAGCGAATGTAAAACGTATGTTGGCTTTTTCAGGGATATCGCATGCTGGTTTTATGCTAATGACATTAATAGGAACTCAGATTTCTGCAGGAACGCTGCTTTACTACGGTACGGCTTATGCTTTCGCAGGAATCGGTGCGTTTAGTGTTATTCTATACGTGTGCAGGCATTTAGAAAACGAAGATATCGTGAACTTTCAAGGTTTAGGAAAATCAAATCCTTTCTTGGCGTTCGTGCTCACCACTTCTTTACTTTCGATGGCGGGTATTCCGATCTTTGCAGGCTTCTTCGCTAAATTAATGTTGTTTTCGCAAGTTTTAGAAAGCGGGCATCTGGCTTTAGTAATCGTAGCAGTAGTGAATTCAATTATCGCTGTAGGTTATTATTTCAAGCTGATTTTAGCGATGTACACCAAAGAACCGCAACACGAGAGAACCGGTCGTCCGTTTTACATCTACGCAGTGGCAACAGTTGCTCTGCTATTGAATCTGACGATTGGATTATTTCCGTCTTTAGTAACCGATTTATTGCGTTAATGCCATAGCGGCAAGAAAACCGCCTGTCCAAGCGTTTTGAAAATTAAAACCTCCTGTTACGGCGTCAATGTTTAAACATTCGCCCACGATATAGAGGTTTTCTGTTTTTTTGCTGGAAAAATCTTTGAAGTTGATGTCTTTTAAAGAAACGCCTCCTGCGGTTACAAATTCTTCTTTAAACGTACTTTTTCCGTTGATTTGGTACGCATCGGAACGCAGCACCGTTGCCATTGCACGGTAATCTTTTTTGCTTAACTCGGCGATTTTCTTTTGTTGCGGAATGGCAGTTTTTTCCAACAGAAACAACCAATGCCGGTTCGAAAATCCAAAAATATTGGTATTGAGAATCGTTTTTTTGTGGTGTTCTAAAAGTAACGTTCGCAGTTCCGTTTCGTAGTCGGCTGTAGTAGAGTCTTCGTTGAGCCAATCGATTTGAATTTGAAAGCGGTATTCCAATTTCGCTAATTCACGAGCAGCAACGGCGCTCAATCTCAAAACTGCCGGCCCGCTAAATCCCCAATGGGTAATGAGTAAATTGCCTACTTGTTTTAATTTCAGTTGTGGAATCGATACGCTAACTCGTTTAGAGATGCCTGCAAGTGCCGTAATCTCTTTTTCAACTACATTGAATGTGAACAGCGACGGAATGGGAGGGATGATATTATGACCTAGATTTTGTAAAATATCCCAAACTTTCGCACTCGAACCAGCAGCTACAACGACTTTCTGTGCATGTACGGGCTGCGTTGTTGTTGTGATTTCAAAGCTGTCGGCAGTTTTTTGAATGTCTTTTACAACAATTCCCGTTTCGATGACGATGCCGAGTTTTCTGCATTCGTTTAAAAAGCAATCGATTATCGTCTGACTTTTATTGCTAATCGGAAACATACGGCCGTCGGATTCGGTTTTTAACGCAACGCCGCGCGATTCGAACCACTCAATGGTTTGTTTCGGGCCAAATTTTGAAAACGGACCCAACAGTTCTTTTTCGCCACGCGGGTAATTCTTTACCAATTCACGCGGATCCATGCAATCGTGCGTCACGTTACAACGTCCGCCGCCGCTTATACGCACTTTCGAAAGCACCTCTTTTCCGCGCTCTAAAATCACAAATTTTAGTTTCGGATTTTGTGTTGCCGCATTGATGGCCGTAAAGAACCCTGCCGCGCCGCCGCCAATTATTGCAATATCACATTTCATTTAAAAGCGTAAAGTCGTCACTTATAATTCCGTCGATCAATTCAGTACTTTTCCAAAATCGGACGGCAGCCCGATCGTTCACCGTATAGAGCCAGACTTTCAGTTTAGAATCAACGCAGCTTCGAACGGTTTTTTCTTCCGCGAAAGCGTGGTTTAAGACTACAAATTCGGGCTGTAATTCTGCGATATGGGCAATGTCTTGTTCATTTATATGTTCGAACAAACATCCGAATCGATACCTACTTTGGGCAAATATCGGCCAATTTTCGGGTAAAAAGCTCGTGAGTACAATTTGTTCTTTAGGAAATCGAACTTCAGCAAGGGTTTCATCTAAAAATGAAATCAAGGCTGCAGCTGCCGTCGTTTTTAATTCCATATTGTGCAGCAGATTTGGAAAACGCTCTAATACGGTTCGCAATTTTGGAATAGTACTGCCGTCGCACATCCGAATTTGTTCTAGTAAGGCAGTAGCTGTGTCGGCCAAAAGAACGGCTTCTGTGCAAGTACGTTTGGTTGAACGGTCGTGCATAATCCAAAATACGCCGTCGCGGTCTGTTCGAACGTCGTATTCGATACCATTGGCGCCAAATTCCGAGCAGTATTCAAAACCTTTTAGGCTATTTTCCAAAAACTGCGTCGGAATTCCGCGATGACCAATTTTTAGCATTTCGATATTTTATAGTGCCTCGAGTAATACAATTTTGAAATTGGAATCAATAACTGCAACACCATTTTTGATAACAGTTGTTTGTCCGGAATACCTATCGCGCACTTTTGTTCCTTCCGCGAAAGCGCTATCAACCGGAATTTCTTTACTTCCTTCACTCAAATCTAAGCCAACAACAACCACATCTTTGATATTGTTTTTTTGATACGTTCGTTTAAAGAAATAACCGTTTTTACTGCTAATTTTCTGATGTACTCCCGCGCCAACCGCCGTGTGGTTTTTACGGAAGTTTGCCAGTTTTTTCCAGTGTGCGTAAATATCTTGCGTGGCTTTATTCTCTTTCAAATCGTTCCAATTCATGAACGAACGCAGGGTGGCATCGCCTTGAGTACCCGGAATATCGAGTGGGCGCGCCGTTTCATCTCCGTAATAAATTTGAGCTATGCCCGGGCAAAGCAGCAATTTTGTGGCAGATTCGTATGGTTTTTTACGTTGCTTATCAAACGGACCTCCATCGTCGTGCGAGGAAACATAGTTCAAGACACTTTTGCCTTTAAGCTGGTTTTGTAAGTAGTTGTTGTACTGTGAAAATAATTCTTCGTAAGGTTTGTTGGCGTCGCCTTTGAATGAAAAATTGATGAGATTATCGAATCCATTCGCGAAATAATCGACAGTCTTGTCTGAAAATTTGAACTGGCGTCCGTCGTGAATGCTGTAATTGTACACTTCGCCAATCATATAAAACGGATTCTCGTCGAGGACATCTTTCGGATTTTGTTTTTTCCACTGCTCAAAAGCAGAAGAACAGCTGTTTTTTAGTGCCATCCATACATCTTCTTCGGTATGTTTAGCTGTATCTGCACGGTAACCATCGATTCCATATTTTAACACATAATCAGCCAACCATTTTATGATGTAGTATTTCGGTGCGCGTGGATAGCCCGTTTCTTTGAAAAATTTATCCAAAGATGCGATTTCGGATTCGTACCGACCTTCTTTTTTCCATTTCTCAACCAGGGCAGGAGGGAGGGAAACATTGGCTTCAGATTCAGTTTTTACATCCGGAAGATTCTTCACCAACGTACAGCTAATCGTGTTTTCGTATGTTTGATATACGCATTGCGGACTCGTACGCACCCAGTCGTCGGGCCATACCGGATCTTTCGGAGTTACCGGCCCGGTATGATTTACAACTCCGTCGAGAATGATTCGAATGCCTTTGCTGTGGGCAAGTTTAACGAGTTCGGCTAAATCGGCTTCGGTACCAAAATTAGGGTCTAATCGCGTCCAATCTTTCGCCCAATATCCGTGAAAACCGTAGCTAAATCCAGTTCCTTCATCGGTTCCTTCGTGAATTTGCTCTACCAAAGGAGTCATCCAAATGGCGTTGATACCCAAATCTTCGAAATAACCTTCTTTCATTTTTTTGATCACACCTTTTAAATTGCCGCCCTCAAATCCGCGCAACTTGCCCGTTTCTTTATTCCGATCTAAGTAAATGGTTTTACTTGCGTTTCCGTCGTAAAAACGATCGGTTAGTAAGAAATACACATTGGCCGCTTCCCAAACAAATGGCTTTTTACTGCTTGATTTTTGTGCAGTTTCGGTTGATTTACATGAGCTTGCAAAAATCAGTAGCGCTAATAATCCGATTTTAATCCCTTTCATTTTTTAAGATTGATTTTTATTTCCTGTCCCGAAGTTATTTCAAAAGAAAAGCTTGGAGCTGCATCAGCCGATTTCGAGTTGTTTTTTAATAATTTTCCATTCACTTCAATTGCAGTAAGTGTTTTCGGTGCTTGAATGATCTTCAAAGTGATTTTTCGCTTAACCGCTTTAAAAGCAGTTCCCTTTTCTGATTTTATATTCAGCGTTTCGCTACCCGTATCTTTCGTAATGCGCAGCAATTCGTAATTTCCTTTTTCGAAAGCGTTTGTCGTAGTACCGTCGTCAAAATAAACCGTCGCGACAGTCGGGTAATTTTCGTTGTAATAATAACTTAATGTAAGCTCTTTCATCGAAGCAGAACCCGCATTTAGGTCGCTGCAAGTAGGAATAACTGCTCCTGAACGCACGAAAACCGGAATGTGATCCTCAGCTGTTTTCACAGGAACGTATTTTCCACCTTCGTAGATTTTTGTCGGATCGTAATAATCTACCCAACGCGCTGTTTTCGGAAAGTAAACGGTTTTTTCATCCAACTTAGCGTCGGTAACGGGAACAACTAAGAAATCATTTCCCCACAAGTAACCATCTGCATTTACAAAAAGAGATTTATTGGTTGGCTCTTCAAAAAACAAGGGTCGCATCAGTGGCGTTCCGTTTTGGTTGTTTTCAAACGCTAAACTGTAATTGTACGGCAGTAAGGCGTAGCGCTCCAAAATAGCTTTACGAGCTAGTTTTTTTGCGTTTTCACTTCTAAATACGGGCTCCGAAGCCACTTCTTCCTGTGCATGAGGTCGGAAAATAGGTTGAAAAACGCCGTATTGCAACCAGCGAACGTATAATTCGTCGTCGAGATTCGCTCCTGCAAAACCTCCTAAATCCGAATGCATATAGCCTAAACCTTGCAATCCCATCTGGAGGGCAATCTCAGGTTGGGCTTTCAAACCGCCCCAAGTTCGGTTAACATCGCCCGACCACGGAATCATACCGAAACGTTGCGAACCCGAATATCCTGAACGCATTAGAATAAACGGACGTGTATTTGGATAATTTTCAGCATATTTCGTAGCTAAAAGTTCCGCCCATTTGTGTCCGTATACATTGTGTACCTGGTGCGCTACTCCCGATTCGTGACGCACCCATTTTGGATGTACTTCGGGTTCACCTAAATCGCCCCACCAACCAGCAACGCCTTTCTTTATGAATTTATCGTACACATTCCAAAACCATTCTTTCGCCTTAGGTTTGTCGAGGTCAATTAAACCAGTCGTTCCAAAGTAAAAGTCGTAAACCGCAGGTTGTGAAAGCGAATCTTTGGCTAGAATTCCTTCTGCAACAGCTTCATTCCATTTCGACGACGATTTAAGAATGAATGGTTCAGTTATTAAAATGGTTTTAATGCCTTGTTTTGAGAACTTCGAAATCATTTTTTCAAACTTCGGAAAGCTGTCGCGCCATACTTCTAAATTTCCCATAGTTTCTTTGATCGTTGTTCCAAACCAATATAAATCAAAGATGATGGCGTCTACAGGAATTCCTTCTTTTTTGAACGCAGCAATTGTTTTCTCTGCTTCTTTTTGCGAATGATAACCAAATCGACTGCTAAAATTACCTAAGGCATAACGCGGCGGCAAAGGTTGACGCCCGGTTAAAGTTGTGTATGTTTTTATTAAATCTTTCCAAGTTCGGCCTGCAAAAATTTGGTAGCGTACTGGCCCGCCTTCTGCCGAATAGGTAACTACATTTTGTTTTCCGCTGTCTAAATCTAAATCGCCTACCCACGTATTGTCGAAATGAACTCCGTACAGTTCCGACGATAAATACATCGGAATACAATAGTTCATCAACTCCGATCGCGTTTCGTATCCGTAATGTGCCTTGTTATACAGTCGCAGTTTGTTGCCGCGTCTGTTCATTCCTAAAACCCGCGAACCGCCTCCCAGCAAACTCTCATCAGCATTTACACTGAGTTTCACCGAAGTTTCTTTGTTTGTTCGCGAAGCCGCCAATTCGGTGGCTATTAATTGACCGGATTTATAATACGCGATGCTAAACGGTTTGTAAGTTACAACGACACGTATTAAGCCCGACGATAGGTTGATTTTATCACTCAATTCCCGGCTTTTAATTTCTCTATAAACGGATTTATCAACTATTGCAAGCGAACTTTCAGTGGTACTGCCGTTGGCAATAAATTCCGTTTCAACTGCTTCGTTGCTAAAAAATCGGATCTTGTAAACACCATCGGAAACTCGAATCGTGTGAATGCCGTTGTCGTTGGAATACGATTGGTATTCGCGCTGCGCATAACCTACTGTTACCGCAAGTAAAAGGAAAATACGAATTGTAAAACGCATAATTATTTTTGTAGCTCTATGATTAACACGTCTTGTGCCGGAACTGAGAGCGATTTATTGATTTCTAATTTCGAACCCGTCACGATTTCCTGTCCAGTTCTGTAACCCGCTAAACTTTCGTTATACGTTGTTAAGTCTAGTGTTTGGGCTTCTTTATTGTTATTCACTACTACCATAACCGACTTTTCATTCAACGTGCGGAAATACACATAAACGTTGTTGATCGGCAAATAGTGTTTCATCTTTCCAAAGTGCAAAACCGGATTATTCTTGCGGTAATTGAACACTTTTTTGGTGAATTCGTGAAATTGGTTTTGCTCGGCAGTTCTACCAGCTAACGTAAAGGCATTATTGGTGTCGCCGCTCCAACCGCCAGGAAAATCTCTGCGAATGTCGCCGTCTCCCTTGTCTTTGTTGCCTTGCATACCAATTTCACTTCCGTAATAAATCTGCGGAATCCCACGGACCGTTGCAATAATAGCTAACGCCATCTTGTATTTCGCGAAATTTCCGTTGTAAATGTGGTTGAAACGCTGAGTATCGTGATTTTCAAAAAACACCAACAAATTATCGGTATTCGGATACAGAAAATCATTTGTAAAATTGTTGTAAACCTTGATTAAACCATTGGTCCAATTCGATTCTTCTTCTTTCAAAGCCGAACCCAATTCGCCTTGAAGCGTAAAATCCATAACCGACGGCAAATACGAGTTGTACGATTGTATCGCGCCAATTTTACTATCCTTCTGCCAATACGCCATTTGTGCTTGGTCGTACATCCAAACTTCGCCCACGATGTTGAAATTCGGATATTCATCCATAATCGCTTTGGTCCATTTTGCAATAGCGTGCTTGTCGGCGTAGCTGTACGTATCTACTCTAAATCCATCCAAATTGGCGTATTCGATCCACCATAATGCGTTTTGTGTCAGGTAGTTTAAAACCAATTCATTGGTCTGATCTAAATCGGGCATAGAACGCACAAACCACCCGTCCATGCAGTATCTGCTGTCAATTTTCGAAGCATTTACGTCGAATTGTGTGGTCATGCGGTAATTGGTTTGGCCGTAACCCGGAAATTGATGCACCCATTTGTACGTAGGCAAATCTTTTAAAAGCCAATGTTCAGTTCCCCAGTGGTTGGTCACGTAATCTTTAACCACTTTTATGCCCTTCTGATGTGCAGCTTCCACAAAATCAACATATTCCTCATTGCTGCCGTAACGCGGGTCAATGCGGTAAACATCCGATTGTGCGTAGCCGTGATACGAGGTTTTCGGGTCATTGTCTTCGCATAAAGGCGTACTCCAAACTGCGGTAACGCCTAAATCTTCCAGATAATCCAAATGTTTCTTCATACCGGCAATATCGCCACCGTGACGTCCGTCTTGCGAACTGCGGTTAAATTTATCGGCTGTGTCAGAAGTGCTGTCGTTATTCGGATTTCCGTTGGCAAAGCGGTCCGGCATCAGTAAATACATAACATCGCTCGAGTCAAATCCTTTACGATTAGCACTGTCTTTTCTGCGTGCTCGTAGTTCGTACGTACGTTTTTCAACTTTTTTCCCTTGCGTTAAAGACAGTTCAAGTGATCCAGCCGGAACGTTTTTCAAATCCAAATTCACAAATAAATAATTCGGATTTTCCGTGCGAATTACGCCAACAACAGTTGCTTTATCACAACTCACCACGGAATTTCCAATATTTTTACCGTAAAGCATCAATTGCAATTCGGTTTTTTTCATGCCGCTGTACCAAAACGGCGGTTCTACTTTTTGAATCTGTGCAAATCCAATCTGAGCAAGTAGGAGTAAAGCAATAAGTTTTTTCATTTTTTTTATTTTTTGGGCGGCTCGGCAGCCAACGTTTGTACTTCAATAAAAAGAGTTTTCGGCTGCCGCCAGGCTTTCCGCGGTGCACGGCACCTTGCTGCAATCCTTGCCGCGGCAATCGTTATCCAAACAGCAGTAACCAAAAACTGCCCGAAAAAACGGGCAGTTTTATTAAACAGCAATTAAACTGTTGGGTATCACTTCTACAGCTTTTCCGTTCACAATGACGTGCAACGGTTTGTCGCCATCCACCATAAACTGCGTTTCGCCGTGCTTTACAGTAACTTTTAAAATCTGATGTCTGAAGTTAATCTTAAACGAGTATCCTTCCCATTCTTTCGGTATGCGTGGTGTAAAGTGCAACTGATTGTCTTTTACGCGCATGCCGCCAAAACCTTCTACAATACTCATCCATGTTCCGGCCATCGAGGTAATGTGGCAGCCTTCTTCAACTTCCTTATTGTAATCGTCTAAATCTAAGCGCGATGTACGCAAGTAAAAAGTATAAGCCATTTCCATTTTTCCAAGAACTGCCGCCTGTATCGAGTGAACGCAAGGCGAAAGCGAACTTTCGTGAACGGTAAAAGGTTCATAAAAATCAAAATGCTTCTCTAATTCTTCTGTGGTAAAATGATCTTCAAAGAAATAAAATCCTTGAAGTACGTCGGCTTGCTTAATATATGGCGAACGCAAAATGCGATCCCAAGACCATTTTTGGTTAATCGGACGCTGCGAACGATCGAGCTTGTCGACTTTTACCAACTCTTTATCCAAGAAACCGTCTTGTTGCAAGTAAACGCCGTACGTTTCCGAATACGGGAAATACATGTTGGTACCTACTTCGCGCCATTCGCTAATTTCTTGTGAACCCAATTTTACTTTTGCGACAATTCGACTGTAATCTGCGGGATATTCTTTAGCTACGCGTTCGGTTTGTTCGGCTGCGTATTCCATACACCATTTCGCAATATAATTGGTGTACCAGTTGTTGTTTACGTTATTCTCGTATTCGTTTGGTCCTGTAACACCTAAAATCACATACTTATTTTTATCTGTCGAGAAGTTGGCGCGCTGTTTCCAGAAACGAGCAATACCAATTAAAACTTCAAGACCTTTTTCCGGAATGTAGCTGTAATCGCCGGTGTAGCGGTAGTAATTGTAAATAGCAAAAGCAATAGCGCCGTTTCGGTGAATTTCTTCGAAAGTAATTTCCCATTCATTATGACACTCTTCTCCGTTCATAGTAACCATCGGATAGAGCGCGGCACCATTATTAAAACCGAGTTTACCTGCGTTTTCGATCGCTCGATCGAGTTGGTTGTAGCGATACGTAAGTAGGTTACGCGCCACTTCCTGATCTTTTGTAGCCATGTAAAACGGAATACAATATGCTTCGGTATCCCAGTAGGTTGATCCGCCGTATTTTTCGCCGGTAAATCCTTTCGGCCCGATGTTTAAACGCGAATCTTTTCCAAGATACGTTTGGTTGAGTTGGAAAATATTGAAACGGATACCTTGTTGCGCTTTTACATCGCCTTCAATAGTGATATCGCTCATTTCCCAAATTTTCGACCACGCTTCAGCTTGCATCTGCAGTAATTTGCCGTAGCCTAAAGCACGTGCTTGTTCTACAACTTTTTGCGCAGCAGCTACCGTGTTTTCATGGTTCATCGAAACCGTATAGCCACCAAATTTGGTGATACTTAGGGTTGTGTTTTGAGCAACAGTAGTTTCAAAAACAACACCTAATTTATCGGCCGATTCTTGTGAAATTTCTTTCGCAGCGATAGCTGTTCCGTTGTTGCTCACGTTTGTTGCGCCAAATGTGGTCGCTTCAAAGTGTGTCTTAAAAGTGCGTGCGGTAACGTAAACGGCGTCGGTTGCTTTGGTGCTGCTTAAGGTTTCCCAAAAACGTTCTTCCCAGTTGGCATCTTCGTTATGTACCGCAGCATCTACGTACGAGTTTATTTTCAGCGAAAGCGCGCCAGATAAAGCGGTAATGTTGTATTGTATAACGCCAACTTCGTCGAGTTCGAGCGATAGAAAGCGCGTTACTTCGACGGCAATTTGCGACTGGTTGGCGAGTGTTGCCGTAAAGCTTCTGCGGTACCAACCGGCTTTCATGTTAAGTTCGCGTTTAAAATCAGCGACTGCGGTGCATTTCGCCAAATCGAACGATTCTCCGTTTACAGAAAAATCGATTCCGATCCAGTTCGGTGCATTGAGTACTTTTGCGAAGTACTCGGGATAACCGTTTTTCCACCAACCCACTTTGGTTTTGTCGGGATAGTAAATCCCTGCGATATAGCTGCCTTGAAACGTTTCTCCGCTGTAACTTTCTTCAAAATTGGCACGTTGCCCCATGGCTCCGTTTCCAATACTGAACAAACTTTCAGACGATTTTACGCGTTCCTGATCAAATCCTTCTTCGATAATCGACCATCCATCGGGTTTGATATAATCCTGATTCATTTAAATAAATTTTGTTTTGCAGTCGTCCTGCATCATTCTACATTAAGCTTTTACTTTTTTTAATAAACCGTCAATAAATGCGGTGTCCATGTGCGTGAAATCCGGGAAATTGAAAGCGGCTTCATGAAGTACTTTCGCATCGCCAATTCCTACACTTACCATACCGGCAATGTTTGCTGCCTGAATTCCCGCTTCCGAATCTTCAAAAACGATACAATCTTCAGGAGCCAGATTAAGTTTACGAGCTGCAACTAAAAAAACTTCCGGATCGGGTTTCGCCTGTGATACGTCGTTTCCATCTACAATGGCGTCGAACAAATCAATGATACCGGTTTTTTCTAAAATCGGCCGTGCGTTTTTGCTCGCCGAACCTAAAGCAATAGGTTGTTTTAGTGTTTCTAAATGCGACAAAATAGGCATCACGCCTGGTAAGATCTCAGAGCTATCAATATCGGTTAGATAGGATAAATAGTCGTCGTTCTTTTGTGTGAGCCAAAGTTGTTTTTCTTGTTCGGTCGCTGTAATTTTTCCGAGTTCCATAATTATTTCCAGCGATCGAACGCGGCTAACGCCTTTTAGTTTTTCGTTGTGGTGTGGTGTAAATTCGATTCCGAGCTTTTCAGCTATTTTTTGCCACGCCAAGTAGTGATACTTCGCAGTGTCAACAATTACGCCGTCTAAATCGAATATGAAACCTTTTTTACTCATTAATGTCAATTTTTTTATTGGTAGAAACACCAAGCGTTAAAATTCCCGCAAAAATCATCGAACATCCGCCAACAATCAATGCATAAACAGGTTGTTCGTTGAACCATTCTTTAACCATAAATCCGAGAACCGTTCCTGCAACGATTTGCGGAATAACTATAAAGAAGTTAAAAACTCCCATGTAGTAGCCCATTTTTGCAGCTGGTAAGGAACCCGATAACATGGCATAAGGAATAGAAAGAATACTTGCCCAAGCAATTCCAACGCCAGTCATAGCCAACAGTAATCCTACTTTGTCGGAAAGAAAATAGATTGAAATCAATCCGATACCTCCCGCGATGAGCGCCAACATATGTGTAAACTTGTTGCTGGTTCGACGAGCTAAAGCTGGAAGTAAAAATGCCACTGCAGCAGCTACTAAGTTGTAGATGGTAAACATCACCGCAACCCAATCGGCAGCATCGTTGTACTCTTTCGTGGTGGAGTCTGTTGTGCCAAAAACGTGGCCAGTTACCGCTTGTGTGGTGTAAATCCACATGGCAAAAAGCGCAAACCACGAAAAAAACTGCACATAGGCAAGTTGTTTCATGGTTTTTGGCATGTTTAATAAATCGGTGATGATAACGGTAAAGCCATTTCGCACCTCATTTTTTCTAAGTTGCGATACAATTAGGAAAAGCACTCCAACAACTAACAGACCAATGGACAGTAAATACAATTCTTTATGTGCTCCAGTTTCCCCATTTGCATCGGCCTTAAGATTAAGTTGATGTACAAAATACGTGAGTATTCCTCCTATAAGAGCGAGTACGGCACCGTAAGTTGCTTGTAGTTTTGTAGTTACATTCTTTTGTGTGCTCACCTTTTCGTGGTGGTCTTTGGTAGATGTTGCTCTTTTGGCGTCCTCAAACGCTTGTAGTTCCTCGGGAGAATATTCTTTCGATTTAAGAACCGTCCATAATACCGCTAGAAAAAAGACAATTGCTCCGACATAAAAAGACCACTTTACAGAATCCGGAATTACGCCTTCAGCAGCCGTGTTTGAAAGTTCGAAAATGTTGGTAAATATCCAGGGCAATGCCGAGCCAACAACCGCTCCAAGTCCGATAAAGAAACTTTGCATGGCAAAGCCTAGAGTTCTTTGGTTTTCGGGCAGGTTATCACCAACAAAGGCGCGAAAAGGTTCCATGGAAATGTTTATGGAAGAGTCCATAATCCACAAAGTTCCAATTGCAATCCAAAGACTAGGCGAATTAGGCATGGCGAATAATGCCAGTGAAGCTAAAATTGCACCGACCAAGAAATACGGACGTCTTCTCCCTAATCGAGTCCATGTTCGATCAGAAAAATAGCCAACAATTGGTTGTACAATAAGACCTGTAAGTGGGGCTGCTAACCAGTAAAATCCAATCTTATCTGGGTCGGCACCAAGAGTGTCAAAGATTCTTGATGTATTTGCGTTCTGCAGTGCAAACCCGAACTGAATACCAAGAAACCCAAAACTCATGTTCCAGATTTGCCAAAAACTTAATTTTCGCTTTTCCATTATCGTAATTAAAATGAGATACGATAAGCGCGTTGCTTATCAAAACTTTATTTGTTTTCGAAGTAAATTACAAGCTTTGATAATTGCTGCCAAAGATATCGAAAAAATAGAATTTCAATAAGTTTTAAAAAATTAAAATTTGGAAACGACAGTTAATTTGTTGAATCTCGGATAATTAAATTGGTTTCAATTACTTCTGTGGTGTATTGCTCGGCAGTACTGTATTCGGTTTCCTCTTCTTCCAAACGGTCTATGAGCATTTTGGCAGCGGTTTGCCCCATTTTGATGCCGTTTTGACTTACAGTAGTGATTGTTGGAGTTGCATATTGCGAAATAATTCCGTCGGTAAACGCAATGACAGCCAGTTGTTCCGGTACGGCAATTTGCATTTTGTTGGCTGTTTTAATAATGGTTACGGCATACAATTCGTTTACAGCCAAAACGCCATCGATCGCGCCTTGCTCAAGCAGTTTTTGAACCTCCTGTTTGCACTGAATTTCGTCGTCGGCACGAATGATGAGCTTTTCATTGACGGCAATATCGTGGTCGGCAAGTGCTTTCATGTAGCCGTCGGTACGGAGTTTGCCCACGGAAACGTAATCGGCTGTGGTGACTAAAGCAATTTGTTTTCGACCTTTTTCGATTAGATACGATACGGCTTCGTAGGCAGCTTGTTTGTCGTCGATGATTACTTTATCGCAAAAAATTTCATTTGTAATTCGATCAAACATAACCACAGGCATTCCCTGGCTAATCACTTCATTTATGTGGTGGAAATCTTTTTTGAATTGCGTTTCTTTTGAAAGCGACATGATAAAGCCGTCGATACTACCGTTAGCAAGCATTTCCATATTGATTACTTCCTTGTCGAACGATTCGTTGGAAAGGCATACTACCACGCTGTAGCCGTACTCATTAGCAACACTTTCCACACCGCTAATAACGGTACTAAAAAAGTGGTGAACAATTTCAGGAATGATCACGCCAATGGTTTTAGTTTTTCTGTTTTTGAGACTTAGAGCAATATTGTTTGGTTTGTAGTTATACAATTTAGCAAATGCTTGCACCTTGAGTCGGGTTTCTTCAGATATTTCGGGTGAATCGCGAAGTGATTTTGAGACGGTTGAAATGGAAACATCTAACTCTTTTGCAATTTGCTTTAGTGTGACTTTGCGCTTCATTTTGACAATTTAAGAAATATTGATTTGTGAATAAAGGTAATTCGAATTTTCTATTCTGTGAATTACTTCCTTAAAAATATGCGTGATTGTAAAAGTTTTCAACACGAAAACGTTTTCGGCGTATCTTTAACGAAGCTAAATTTTTTTTCGTGACAGATTTACATAAATTTAACACTCGAAGCAAAATTACAAGCAAAAAAACTCAATTTTAACCTAAACAAAATGTATGAAAACAATTTACAAAAAGTTGTTACTTTCCGTACTACTTCTGCCGTTTAGTGTTCTAGCACAGAGCACTTTAACGGGAACGGTAACTGATAAAGCATCAGGGCAGCCGTTACCGGGGGTCAGCGTAGTCGTTCAAGGTACCACAAACGGTACTTCCACAGATTTCGACGGGAAATTTAGTCTGTCTGGTTTAAAAAATGGACAGGTAGTCGTCTTCTCTTTTATTGGTTATAAGGAAGTATCGGAAACCTTTACTGGGCAAAAATCTGTTGCCATTTCCTTAGCTGAGGAAACAAATGAACTTACCGAGGTTGTGGTTCAAATTGGATACGGTAGTGTTCGTAAAAAAGATGCTACGGGTTCGGTGACACAACTAAGTTCTAAAGAATTCAACAAAGGAGCAAACGTCACAGCTGAAAACCTACTTGCGGGTAGAGTTGCTGGTGTAACTGTAAACTTAGGTGGTGGTGCTCCTGGTTCAGGTGCTCAGATCAGAATTCGAGGAGGTTCTTCGCTGTCGGCTTCGAATGATCCATTAATTGTTATTGACGGATTGCCGATTACAAATAATAGAAATGAAGGATCAACCTCAATTCTAGCATCGTTAAATCCGAATGACATCGAGAGCTTTAATATCTTAAAGGATGCGTCGGCTACGGCAATCTACGGTTCCCGAGCAGCTAATGGTGTTATTATCATCAATACTAAGAGAGGTTCTAAAAAGCTATCCGTTGATTACAACTTCCAATACGGAAGCGGAAATCAGATAAATCAGATTGAAGTAATGAATGCAAGTCAATTTACTTCGTTTCTTCAGTCTGTGAGCCCGGCGTTTAATCCAGCAAATCCTTCGGCTTACATTACCAACAGACTTGGTGTTCCAGATCCAAACGCGGCGCCAGGTACTTTTGACGATCCAACTACACCACAAATTGAAGGCCGTATTATTTCCGATACCAATTGGCAGGATGAGATTTACAGAAGAACAGACTTTGTAGATAACAACTTGTCGATTCGTGGAAGTCTTTTCAATGTGGTTCCAGCAAAACTTACTTTGAATAATACCTTTCAGGAAGGTTTGCGATTAACTAATACCTTTCAGAGAACAAGTACATCTCTAGCACTTAATCCACGCCTATTTAAAGATCATTTAAAAATCAATTTTTCTGCAAATTATGTTGTAGAGAAAAATCGTTTTGCTGACGGAGTGGAAGGTACAGCAATTCGTTTCGATCCGACTAAACCAGTTCGTTACGAACCTAGTGCATTTAGTGGTTTTTTTGAATACCAAATAGCTGGTCCTTCAGGAGCATTGCCAGCACCGCAATCGCCACGAAATCCTGTAGCACAGTTGTTACAAACCGATGATCAAGGACGCCAAGATCGTGTTTTCGGAAATTTAGAGTTTGATTACAAGTTTCATTTCCTTCCTGAACTACGCGCTGTTGTTAATTTAGGATACGATCAAGCATATAGTGTTAGAACTTTATTCAGAAGCGCAAATGGTGTGGCCACTGCAGATCTTGACCCAACCGACGCAACTAGATTTATTGGTCGTTCAACCTATTTATCACAGAGAAGAACGAATAAATTGCTCGATGGTTATTTAGCATACAACAAAACTTTTGGAAAAGTAAACATCGATGCAACAGCTGGTTACTCTTACCAAGTATTTACCTACGATGGTTATAATTCTGGAAATATGTTTGACCTAACCGCAAACAGAGTGCCGGTTAATTTTGCCGATCCAGATGTCGTTTTAGTAGGATATTTTGGACGTGCTAATTTCACATTCAACGACAAGTATATTCTTACTGCTTCTTTCCGTCGCGATGGTACTTCGCGTTTTTCTGAGGATAATCGTTGGGGTTTCTTCCCGGCAGCAGCTTTTGCATGGAAGATGAAAGAAGATTTCTTTAAAGATTCTAATACAGTTTCTGATTTGAAATTAAGATTAGGATACGGTGTGTCTGGTCAACAGGATATTAATGCCGGCGATTTCTACCTTGCTCGTTACAACGTTGGTTTTACAAATTCGCAGTACAACATTGGAGGAACGAATTTCCAAGTTGGAGTTCCACAATCGTATAATCCAGATTTGAAGTGGGAAACAACGACCACTTACAATGCAGGTATCGATTACGGTTTCTTTGGAAATAGAATTAATGGAGCCGTTGACGTATTTTATAAATTAACGGAAGACTTGTTCTTCGCGGAAACTCCTTTTGCCGATGGTTCAAACTTTGGAAACCAAGGTCCAGCGAACATTGGTAGCTTTTCAACAAAAGGTATTGAATTTTCGATTAATGCAGATATCGTTCGAGGTGATTCATTTAATTGGAACGTTAACTTTAACGTAACGCGTTTCGAGCGTAGAATTGAGGAATTGGTTGCAGATTCAGATATATTAACAGGTTCTTTACCTGGCGGTATCGGTGGAAGAAGCGGTGTGCACCGTGAAGGATTTACTCCGTTTTCATTTTTAATGTACAAGCAATTGTATGATACAACGGGTCGCCCAATTGAAGGTGCCTTTGCAGATTTGAATGCCGATGGTATCATTAATGAGAACGACCGTTATATCTACAAAAATCCAGATCCAGACGCAACCTTTGGTTTTTCTTCGAATCTAAATTACAAGAATTTTGATTTCTCGTTTTTCATGCGTGCAAGTATTGGAAATAGAGTCTTTAACCAGGTAAACGCTGGACGCGCTTATTCAACCTACGCACTAAGTGCAGATGCGCAGTTGTCGAACATTCCTACTAGTTATTTTGACAATGAGTTTTCGATTGGAGCAGCAGAAACAATCTTGTCTGATTTATATATCGAGAACGGTTCTTTCCTTAGAATGGATAACATCACCTTAGGATATACATTCCCAAAATGGTTAGATGGTAAAGCTTCTTTACGTCTATTTACAGGATGTCAGAACGCTTTCATCATCACGAAATACAGCGGATTGGATCCTGAAATCAACAACGAAGGTATTGACAATACGATATATCCAAGACAGCGTCAGTTCTTGTTTGGTGCTAACGTGAAATTTTAAAAAGCAAAATGAAAATGAAAAGACAAATTTTAAAGTCGGTTTTTTTCGCGCTCACGGGAACGCTACTGTTTTCTTGTGAAAGTGATTTAGAAATTACGCCGAATAACCCAGCCGTTTTCCTGTCCGACGAGTATTTCGCTCGTCCTGATGCGTACGTTGCCGGTCTGGCTGGAGTTTACGGAAACCTTGCGTTAACTGGAACCGAAGGTCCAGGAAGTTCCAACATTGGTGGAATTGATGCGGGGACAAGCCAATATGGTAGATGTTTGCTGTATTTGCAATCGCTTGCAACAGATGAAATGTTGTGGAGCTACGAAAACGATGCAGGTGTTCGTGAAATTCAGAGAAATATTTGGACTGCCGAAAACCCAATTGTTAGAGGTATGTTCAGTCGTGCGCAATTTCAAATAGCGTTATGTAATGAATTTCTAAGACAGAGTACTCCAGATTTAGTAGCTAGCCGTAACCCACAAAACGCTGCTGAAATTCCAGCCTATCGCGATGAAATTCGTGTTCTACGTGCTTTAGCTTATTATCATTTGATGGATATGTTTGGTAAAGCGGCATTCAATACAGAAGACCAACCGGTAGCAGTTGCAGGTGTTCAATACGACAGACAGCAGTTATTCAACTACATCGAGTCGGAACTTTTAGCTGTGTTACCTGCTTTGAAAGCTCCAAGAACAAATCAGTCGGGAAGATTAGACGCTGCTATGGCTCGTATGATCTTAGCTAAAATGTATCTAAACGCTGAAGTTTATATTGGTCAGCAAAAGTATAATGAGTGCGTTACTCAACTCGAAGCAATCATCGCTGGTGGCTATTCATTAGCTCCAAATTACTTGGCAAACTTTGCAGCTGATAACAACACATCTCCAGAAATGATTTTCGCAATCCAGTCTGACGGTGTAGTTACTCAGAATTTTGGACCAACTACGGTTATGATTAATGGTTCTGTAGGGTCTTTAGAAGCAAATGGAGAATCATTAGGAGTTGGTCCTGGTGGTTGGGGTGGTGCTATACGATTAAGAAGACAGTTTGTCGAGAAATTCAATGGCGCACAGTTTGATAACGATGTACGAAACACTATTATTTCGGGTTCTAGACCTATAGATATTACTGATGTTATCAATCGCGATCAAGGTTTTATTCTTGCGAAATATTCGAACAAAACGTCGTCAGGAGCCAATGGAAGTAACCAAACTTTTGTGGATACAGACTTTCCATTATTCCGTTTAGCAGATGTTTATTTAATGTACGCCGAGTGTTTCTTGAGAGGAGCATCTAATGCCACTGCTAGCAACGCATTGAATTATGTTAATTTATTAAGAGAGCGCGCGAATGGAAACAACTTGCAAAATATTACTGCAAGTCAGTTAACTCTTGATTTCATCTTAGATGAGCGTGCCCGTGAATTGCACTGGGAAGCTCACAGACGTCAAGATTTAATTCGATACGGTCGATTTACTGGTGGATCATACAATTGGGCTTGGAAAGGTAATGCGCAAAACGGTATTGCTATCGGTGCCTTCAGATCTGTTTATCCAATCCCTGTTCTTGCTATTGCTGCTAATCCAAACTTAACTCAAAATCCAGGTTATTAAAAAAAAATAAAAAGTATTAAAAATGAAAAGAATATTAAAGTCCGTTTTTTTATTGTCATTGTTTACAGGCTTTGTTGCTTGTGAAGACGAACAAGAGCTTCGATTTTTAGAAGCTAAAGGAGATTTTGCAATTTTATCTCCAACATCTGGCGATGCAGTGGTATTAGGTCCTGAAACGCCTCTGAATCCAGGATTAAGTTTAACGTGGGCTGCTATGGATTACGGTACGCCAACTAGTATAACTTACGTAGTTCAGATTGATAAAGCTGGTGATAATTTCGATAGTCCACTAGATTTAGTTTCAACTTCTAACACATATGCAAGCGTAATTTCTGAAGCTTTAAATGGAGCTTCTGTTTCTGTAGGATTAACTCCTTTTACACAAGGAGCAATTGAAATCCGTGTAAAATCAAGCGTTGGGGAGCCAGCGTCACAAGAGCGTTTTTCTGACGTAATTACCTATTTGGTTACACCATATTCAACGGCATTACCAAAATTAGCTGTTCCTGGAGCTTATCAAGACTGGTCGCCGGGAACTGCGCCACGTTTGGCGGCTTCTGCTTTTGGGGAAACTGATTATGAGGGTTTTATCATGCTTACTGCGGGTGAATTTAAATTTGTAGCTCCAGATCCTGCAGGAAACTTCAACTGGGGTAATACTGATTACGGAGATGATGGGACTTTTTCTGGTATCCTAACAGATACCGATGAAGTTAATTGCGCAGTTTCTACAACTGCGTATTACAGAGTTAGAGCTAACACAACGTCTTTAACCTATTCACTAGAGCCTGCAGCATGGGGGATTGTTGGCGCAGCTACGCCAGGTGGATGGGATGCTAGTACTCCTTTGACTTATAATCCTACTACGAAGGCTTTTGAAGGAGATATCCAAATGACTGCTGGTGAGTTTAAGTTTAGAGCAAACAATGCTTGGACGATTAATTTGGGAGGAGATCCTGATGATGACGGATCAATGAACTATGATGGACCAAATTTGTCAGTAGATGCTTCTGGAAACTATCACGTGGTACTTGATCTTAGTAACCCAAGACAGTACACTTACACACTGACCCTAAACTAATTCGTTCTTAAAATTTTTTTAAAGAGGGCTGTCTTTTCCATAGCCCTTTTTATCTTCCGCAATAAAATTCTCCAAAATGAAAAAAATTATACTGTTTCTATGTTTTTTAATCAGTGTTACTGCTATGGGGCAACAGCAAACTGTAACCCACAGTATAACACCCGCACTATTTGAGGAAACTACTTCAATTACTATTACAATTAACGGTAATAGCGTCAATGAATCTACTTGGGGCGTAACGAACAATGCATTGTATATCTGGGCTTGGAGCTTTGATATCAACGATGCAAACATCCAAGATTGTCCCACAAACGGTCAATGGATAAACTCTAACGAAGCAAACAAGTTCACTTACAACGCAGGCAATGATACCTATACCTTCACAATGACACCAACCACCTTCTACAATCGCGTAGGTATTGGTAGAATTGGATTTTTGGTGAAAGCTAAAAACGGTACGGGTGATAAAAAGTCGCAAGATATCTTAACAGAAGTAGGTGCGTTTCAAGTAAATTTAACAGCTCCACTTGAAAACAGCACGACGCTTCTAGCAGCTAATGGTTCGTTGAATATTACTGCAAACAACACTAATGGTGATGCAGCTTATGTTTTGAGAGCTAATGGCAATGTGTTGTCTACAAATCCCGCTACCTCTACATTTTCCTTTAATCATACAAATATTAATGGAAATCAAGTTTACGAATTAGAAGTAACACAAGGGGCTTTTACCATTACAAAAAGATTTTCGGCATTAGTAAATCCAGGAACAATTTCGCAAGCGATGCCGGCTAATATGCTTGATGGCGTTAACTTAATGGCCGATCAAACTAAGGCTACTTTAGTTCTCGATGCGCCCGGAAAAGATTTCGTTTACGTAGCAGGTAACTTCAACAACTGGCAGCCTACTGCAGCTCACGCGATGCGCAAAGATTCTGCACCAGGTTCCACAAAATTTTGGTTGACACTAGAAAACTTAACTCCAGGCGAAAACATCTTATATCAATATTGGGTAGTAGATACGACTCCAATTAACAATTCGCCTTCACTCGTTCGAACAGCAGATCCATACTCAACTTTAGTGATCTCTAACTTCGACGATCCGTGGATTCCTAGTTCAAAGTATCCGAACATTCCGGCATATCCAGCCGGACAAAACAGAGAGATTACTGTTTTCAAAACAAATCCAACTCCTTATAATTGGCAGGTTACCAATTTCGTTAAACCTAAGAAAGAAGACTTGGTTATTTACGAACTTTTAGTACGCGACTTCGATTCAAATCGCAGCTATCAAGACTTAATTGATAAAATGGACTACTTCGTTAATTTGAAAATTAACGCTATTCAATTGATGCCCGTTATGGAATTCGAAGGTAACGAAAGCTGGGGTTACAATACCTCTTTCCACATGGCTTTAGATAAATTCTATGGAACTTCTGATAAATTCAAAGAGTTCATAGACTTATGTCACCAAAACGGCATTGCTGTAATTCTAGATATCGCACTTAACCACGCTTTTGGTCGCAATCCAATGGTTCGTATGTGGATGAACGACCCAGACGGAGATGGTTGGGGTGATCCAAGTTCTGAGAACCCATATTTCAATACACAAGGAATGCACAGCTATAACGTAGGTTCTGACTTTAATCACCAACAATCACGTACTAGAAATTATGTAAAGCGTGTCGTTAAGCACTGGATTGAAGAATTTAAAGTAGACGGTTTCCGTTGGGATTTGACTAAAGGATTTACCCAAAACTGTCCTCCTGGACCAAATCAAGAATCATGTACCAATGGATATCATCAAGATCGTGTTGATGTTTTAAGAGAATACGCCGACTTTACTTGGTCGCTCGATCCAACTCACTTAGCTATTTTCGAGCATTTAGGTAGCGATGGCGAAGAGCAACAATGGGCAAATTATCGTATCAACGAAAACCCAAGCAAAGGTGTAATGATGTGGGGTGAATTGACATTCGCTTATTCACAGTTAGCAGGTGGTTATTCTACAGATGCAGATATCACCCGTGTTGGTCATAATTCAAGAGGTTTTTCTGCGAAGCGTCTCATTGGTTATCCAGAATCTCACGATAAAGAGCGTGTAATGTACAGTGCACGTGCTTACGGAAACGGTGGTGGTGCTTTTCCTCCACTTAATAACTTAACCAATACACTTAGCAGAGCCGCTTCTATTGCAGCTACCTCATTATTAGTACCAGGTCCAAAAATGATTTGGCATTTTGCCGAATTGGGTTGCGACGATTCCATTTTCACTTGTACAAACGGCACCGTAAATACCGATTTTGATGTAACTGCTGGCGATTGTAAGCTAGACACAAAACCACAGTATCAGTGGACAAATAACTGGTTAGGTAGTGCAAACAGAGGTCCGATTTATCAGGCATTCAAGAGATTAATCGAATTGAAAATTAATGAGCCTGTATTTGAAGGAGACTACGCTATAAGTCCAGACGGAAATAACATCCGTCAGCGTATCTATATTTTCAACAATTCTCTGCCAACAACGCAATTGCGAAACGTAGTTGTTTTAGCAAACTTTTCTGTAGCGCAGCAAAACATTAATCCAAGTTTCCCTTTCACTGGAACATGGTATAACTTAATGGATAACACACAATTGGTTGTAACCAATACTACGGCTCCAATTTCGATTCCAGCCGGTGGTTTCAGAGTTTACGGTAACCAACAAGCTTTATTGAATGTAGATTCGTTCGAAGATATTCAAGCACTTGTGGCTAGTCCGAATCCAACAACAAATAGTTTTGCTTTGAATAAAGCTGTGGCTGATGTTCAAATCTATAACATCAGAGGTCAGCAAGTAAAATCATTTTCAAACAGTTACGACGCTGAATTCAGTTTCGATATTTCAGATCTAACTCCTGGAGTATATATCGTAAAGGCAACCGATGCCTTTAGCCGAACTTCAAGTGTCAAACTTGTGAAAAACTAAGTTTTAAAGAGCCGCTCTAATCGAGCGGCTTTTTTATGCTCTTTGTTTGCCGTTTAGAAACAGCCCGTTACCTTTGTAACGATGAAACTTCCTAAGATACTTTTAAAAATAGTAAAGTACACAGCTGGCTCCCTTCTGCTGGTTTTGTTGCTCATGTTTTTGTTTCCGCTCCTTTTTCCGGAATTTATCGAGAAAGAAGTTAAAGCGTATGCAAACCAACATATTGACGGTAAACTCGATTTTGAATCGAGCAGTTTGTCGTTCTTCAACCACTTCCCGTCGCTTACCTTATCCTTAGAGCGATTTAAGTTAAACGGTTCTGCGCCTTTTCAAGATCAAAATTTAGTTCGTGCGGAAGAAGTAGCTTTTGGTGTCGATTTGTATAAATTGGTCTTTGAAAGTACCGTTGAAATCGATGAAATTTATGTTGAAAATCCTGAAATAGCTATCAAAGTCGATACGCAAGGTCGCGCCAATTATAACGTCTATAAATCGGCTGATACTAAGTCGAAATCCGATTCTTCAACTACGGCCATTCGTTTGGAGCACATAGAAATTAATAATGCAAAACTCGATTACGCCGACCAATCACTGAATTTCTTGTTTAATGCAAGGGGTTTTAATTATTTGGGAGTCGGAAATTTAGATCGAGCTGTTTTCGATTTGCAAACCACTGCTTCTATTCAAGCTTTGGATTTAGCCTACGGAGGAAAACAGTATTTAAAAGACAAGAAAGTTCAGGCCGAATTAATCACAAAAATTAATACCAATTCGTTGGCTTTTACTTTTGAAAAGAACGATCTGATCATCAATAAATTAGCTGTTCGATTTAATGGATTGTTCGAGTTTTTGAACGACGGTTACTTTATGGATATTTCTGCTCGCGCCAGTGATTGCAATCTCGACGATTTATTTTCGGCATTACCCCCAGAATATACGCAATGGCAAAGCCAAACAATGCTCCAAGGCAAAGCCGACGTTGGTTTTTCTATAAAAGGAAAGTATGCCGCCGCAACCAATACCAATCCGAATTTTAATTTTTTATTTAACGTGCGAAACGGTTTGGTGAAAAGTAAATCGGCGCCCATGCCTATTGAAAACTTGAATTTTAAATTGTTGGTTTCGGCGCGGCAACTCAACTTTTCGCAAACCAATGTCTCTTTAAAAGATTTTAATTTTAAGCTCGGGAACGGTTTTGCCAAAGCCAATTATGTTTCAACGGGAATTGAGCGGATTTTGATGAAATCGGATGTACAAGCACGTTTTGATTTAAAAGACTTTTCTGATGCATTGAATTTGGATTTTGTGAAGTTGCGCGGCTCGCTCAAGGCAGAAGGAACCATAGCCGGTGTATACGAAGCAAGTAAATCGCTGATGCCGAAAACCGATTTCGATTTGAGTTTGAATAACGGTGAGATACGAAGTAGTTACTACCCAAATCCGATTCAGAATATTAATATAGTTGCCGGAGTTTTTAACAAAACGCCCAAGTTAAGCAGCACCAAAGTTGATTTAAATAACATACAATTTACTTTCGAAAAGCAAGCATTTACCGCTTCGGCTTTGTTTGTGAATCCCGAAAATATATCTTACAAAATCAAAGCTGCTGGCGCCTTAGACGTAGGTCGGATTGCGAAAGTTTTTAAAATCTCGAATCTTGATGGTTTTCTCGACATGAAATTAAATGTATCGGGAGCAGCCTCGGCTATTGCAGCAAAGAATTTTGGCGCGTTGCAAAACGATGGTTATTTGAAAGTTCGGAACATCCGTTTGAAAGCGGGCATTCTGCCGTTGGATTTTAAGGTCGAGAAAGGCGATTTTTCTTTTGTGAAGAATCAGATGAAATTTGATGCGTTTACGGCGCGTTATGGCTCGTCGGAGTTGCGCATGAACGGACAGATTTTAGATGTAATTCCGTTTTTGTTTGAGAAAGATGCGGTGTTGAAAGGAAATTTCTTGTTTGAAGCCGATCAGTTAGTTGTTTCTGAATGGATGGCAGCCGAACCTGTAGCGAAACCAAACGATTCGGAAACACTACCCGAAACAAGTACAGCTGCTGCGAAAACCAGTGGAGTAGTGGTAGTGCCCACAAATCTGGATATTACCTTGCGTGCAAAAGCGCAAAAAATTGTTTATAACGATTTGAATTTGAACGACTTCTTTGGCGCCGTACATGCCGATCGCGGAACTTTGCGATTAGCCAAAACAGGTTTCGATTTAATTGGCTGCAAAGTGGCTGCTACAGGAACGTAAAAAAACTCCGGAACGGAAAAAGCAGGTTACGATGTACGACTTACCGCTTCAAATTTCGATATTAAGCGCGCGTACAATGAAATCGAATTGTTTAGAACGGCAGCAAGTTCGGCAGCGAGTGCTTCGGGTTTAGTATCGTTGGATTATCGCTTGAACGGCGTATTAAACGAAAATATGGAGCCGATATATCCGAGCATCGTAGGTGCGGGTTCGTTGACTTTGGAAGACATTAAGGTAAAAGGACTAAAGATGTTTTCGATTGTTGGAAAGAAAACGGGTTCGGATGCCGTAGCCAATCCGGATTTGAAAAAAGTTGTGGTAAAAAGCAGCATTCGAAACAATGTGATTACGATAGATCGGACGAAATTTGGTGCCGGATTGTTTCGTTTGCGATTTGAAGGAAAAACGAATTTTAACGGGCAGATGAATTTGAAACTGCGCGTTGGTTTGCCGCCTTTTGGTTTGATTGGAATTCCGTGCACGGTTCGCGGAACGAAAGACAATCCGAAGATTCGTTTTTTTAGTAAGAAAACCGACGAAACGGAAAGTGAAGCGCCCAAAGAATCGATGTTGATTAAGAACGATTCGTTGCCGGTAAAAGGAAACGGATTTTCGGTAACGATTGCCCTAGCCCGGATGGCAGCGAAAAACCCAAAGCCCAAAAAACACTAATTTACCAAGACGTGCGGGCGACCAACGGAAGCCAGGCTAAGCTTGTGTTACTTAACGTGAGTTCGACATAAAAATCTTTGTTAGAACGCTCGAATTGAGGTGTTTAAATATTTTATGGAAATCTTTGTTCAGCAATTTTTAAAGCTAACCATTTAAACAGTCGCTTACTGCGTTGTATTTTTTTGAGATACCTCGGTATCCCAAAGAAAATACGCCTTGTAATCAACTATTTAAATGTTTTCTAACTTTAATTTTTACATCAAACTCACGTTAAATTACGTTTTTTGGGCGCGGATTTGCAGCGAACAGCCGGAATAGCTTCTGAAAATTCTAGAAATAAAAGAAATCTACTTCGCTGTAGCAATTACAAAATTGAGTTTGAGTTTTACGCCGATTTGCATTACGTCGACCAAATCTTGCACTTTATTGTCGGCCGGGAGTCGCACTACCACTACTTTATCACCTTTAAGCGTAGTTTGCTCTAAGAGTTTGTTTTCGAGTTCAGAGAAACTTACCTCAGTTTTATCGACAAAATAGCGTTGATCTTCAGTCACGGAAAGTGTAATGTGATCTTTGTTCGTAGTTTCGTTTGATTTTGCCTTGGGCAAGGTGAGTTTAATCACGTTTGGATTTGCCAAGGTCGAGATAATCAAGAAAAACAGGAATAAAAAGAACATGATATCGCTGAGCGATGCCGTAGGAATTTCAGGATGAAATCGTCTGTTTCGCTTAATTGCCATGTTGTGGTTCGTGAATAATGTTGATTATTTCGAGTGTTTGTTTTTCGACTTTAAGCGCAAAGCTGTCGATCCACATATTGTACAAATGGTAAGCGGCGTAAGCCACAACCCCAACAACGAGTCCGGCTCCGGAGCTAATCATCTTTTCGTAGAGTCCGCCCGAAATGGTCTGAATATTCAAATTACCGGTGTTTGAAATGGTGTGGAAAATTTTGATTACACCAGAAATAGTGCCAATAAATCCGAGGATTGGCGCGATACCGGAGATGAGTCCGAGGTGGCCAAGTCCTTTTTCCATTTGGGAAATTTCGACGTTTGCGGTTTTTTCCATAACCGACTCTATTTCGCTGATCGGACGTCCGATTATAGCAATTCCGCTTCGTAAAATGTTACCAGACGCGGTATTTTGGCGGTTACACACCATAAGTGCATTATCGATTTTTCCGGCTTTAAGCTGCGCTTTCACGTCGTGTAGCAAGAGCACGTCTTGTTTGGTGGCTTTTTTGATGGAAAGGTAGCGTTCGACGATGACGAAAATGCAATAAAACAGCAGGATGATGATTGGGATAATCATGATACCGCCTTTCATTAAAAATTCGAGGTAAGATACATTTTCGGTTACACTAACATCGGTTGTGGCAGCAGCGGCTGCATTTGCAAGCGTGTCGGCTACGGTTTCGGTTTGCAATAAAATTGCGTTTAGGCTCATATGTTGTGGTTTTAGATCAAACGATTAAAAACAAAAATACTTTAATTATTTTCCTTTCTACAAACCATAACGATTGAAGTTTGCATTAATTGTGAACAGTTTTTTAATTGTTCGTAGTTGCGAATTACGACCGCGAGTTAGATAAGCAGTAGTTTTACTCGGATAAGCTGCAACGAATAGCTGCTTAATTAAGGTAATTTATGCCATATAAAGTAATAAAATTTCAGTTTTAATACATTTTGCGTCGAATAATTGCTTTAATAAATGCAAAAAATGCGTCGAATAGTTTTTAAACCAAGAGGGATGATGTATCTTTGGGGAAAGGAAGCGTTGTGGGATTTTACATACATAAATTGCGCGGTTGGCCTAAGTTTGATTACGATGAGTCGGAAATACTTCCGTTGTTGAGTCATGTGCGAAACTTACAGGGTCGTTTGATGGGGAAGATGGAGGCGATTGGTTTTGACTTGCAATCGGCTGCCGTTTTGAATACGCTCACTTTGGATGTGCTAAAAACTTCGGAAATAGAGGGCGAGTATCTAGATCAGCATTTGGTTCGTTCGTCAATTGCTCAGAAATTGGGAGTTGACATTGGTGGCAGTTTGAAGCTCGATCGCAACATTGATGGTGTGGTTGAAATGATGCTTGATGCCACGCAAAATTATCAAGAGCCGCTGACGCACGAGCGTTTGTTTATGTGGCATAAGTGGTTGTTTCCGTCGAAGCAAACGGGTTCTCATCGGATTACCGTTGGCGCCTACCGCACAGATGCCAGAGGTCCGATGCAAGTGGTTTCGGGTACGATAGGTAGAGAAACTGTTCATTTTGAGTCACCGGCGGCCGAATTCGTTCCGCGAGAGATGGAAGTTTTTTTGGAGTGGTTTAACAGCGATGAAACTCCCGATCAGGTTTTAAAAGCTGCGATGGCGCATTTGTGGTTTGTGACAATACATCCGTTTTCCGACGGCAATGGCAGGATCGGGCGTGCGCTTACGGATATGCTTTTGGCCCGTTCCGATTCGAGTTCGCAACGCTTTTACAGCTTGTCGGCCAGTATTCGAATTGATCGAAAAAACTACTACGAAATTTTAGAGAAAACGCAGCGCGGCAGTTTAGACATCACCGAGTGGATGGTTTGGTTTTTACTTTGTTTGCTGAATGCGTTGAAGTTAACAGAGATTAATTTGAGTTTGGTTTTTGCAAAGGTAAACTTCTGGAAAAAGCATGCCGAAACGATACTCAGCGAGCGACAAAAGCTCATTATCAATAAAGTTTTAGACGGTTTTGAAGGAAAATTAACTTCGGAGAAGTACGCTAAAATGGGCAAATGTTCTAAAGACAGCGCGGTACGTGATTTAAATGATTTAATTGCCAAAAATGTTTTTGTAAAATCGGACAGTGGTGGCAGAAGTACTTCGTATTTGTTGGTTTGAGGGTAAAATACAAATGCTAACTTCCGAAGTTTTATCAAAAGCTGTAATTCAAACCTAAAGTAAACTGTCGTGGTCGAAGTGAAAATTGATACACGTTTACAATGTTCGCTAAACTATTCGTCGTTGTAAATACTTTAGTGTCGAATAAATTGAGCAGTCCAGCTGAAAGAAACAGTTTCTTCGATGGTTTGTAAAAAAACTGTGCGTTGAAAAGTACATTGGTATCGGCTTTTGCGGCTCGAGAAGTAGTGGCAGTTGCCGCTTCGGTTCCGAGACTAATCCGAGTTTCTTCGCTGGTATAGAAATCCAAATTAGCCGTTTGGAATAGGGCTTTGTTTTCCACTTCATTTCTAGGTAAAAAGGAGGTGCTTAGGAACGCATTTGCTTTATAAACTGCTCCAAACCAAGTTCCTTCGTCCCAACTGATTTCAAAATCGATGTTGTGTGATTTGTTTAGCGATATTAGAAACTCGTTATTAAAAAAGAGTTCGTTTTCAGTATATCTAAAATTGTAAGACAAGTTTGCGTTCAAGGATCCAAGAAAACTCTTGCGAATAGTTGTTCCGAAGCGATAAGTAAGGAAGGTGTTTGGTCTTAAAATAACTTTATTGGTAATAAAACCGTCCGAATTTACTTCGCTATCGAATGTTACATCGGATTTTGTTTGGTCCCAGCCACAGTTGAGGTTGAGGTAAAAGCTGCTTAGGACATCGTCGAAATTTAAGTAAGGCGTAATCGAATGAGCTTGTGTTTTGTTTACAAAAAAGGGATTTTGCACCAGAGTATTGAAGCTACTTAAAATTAGTGGCGGAATTAAATTTCTAAAGTCTGAAATCGAATTTTTTAAGGAATAGCTCGTTCCTGCAATCCATTTGGAATTGAAGGTGTGTTTTATGTTCAACCGCGGTTGTAAAAATAAATAGTTTTTGTTCAGGTTTAAATTAGTTTCTGCCTTTTCGTTCATTTGTAAAGAAATGAATTCGCTGGCTAAGGACCACGAAATACGAGTTTTTCCTAGGAGTACATTCGACTTAAGTTCCGTAATGGATGTAGTTTTATCGAACTCAAAATCACTTTTAAATGGGAACTCAAGGTTTGTAGTTGTGGGTTGTAATTCGAGTCCGCTCATAAAATTAAAATGCTGATAGTTTGCAGTTTGGTTTAATTTCCACTCTACTTTTCCTATTGCAAATTGATACTCCGCGAAAGCACCCGCATTAAACCTAGTTACGCGAACGCCTTGTGCTGTTTTTGAATTCAGGGAATTCGAGTTAAACAGATCTTCAAAAACCGGAGGATTAACAGCTAAGGTTTCATTTTTTAGCTCGAAATCAACAACGGCGCCGCTTTCTATCGTTTTATTTCTAGAAACCACTTTTTTAAAAGTAATTATTTCGTTTAGCAGAAAGTCGCGGCGATTAAAGGTTGAAAGAACATCAATGCTATTTAAGTTGCTTTTTTCGTTACCTGTATTGTCTGTAAGTTTGATGTTAAAACTATTTTTTAGATAGTAATTTCTTTTATTGATTTCTTGACTCGATCCTGTTTGAAAACGCTGTGTGCGCAATTGATTTCTGCTGATATTTACATTAGTATTCGTGGCATCGTTGGCTAAAAAAGTGGTTGTAGTTTTGCTTTCAATACGACTTAACTCGTTCACGTAATTTGCATTCCATTTCACCAAAGTTGAGTCGTTTACTTTATACAGTGCATCGTTTGTGATGGCTTTTGAATCGTTGTCGAGCCAAAATTTATCGGATATCGCTACGCCATTAATGTTGGGCGGGCTAATTACCTGCAGCTCGTTGAGTTTGAGAGCGTATGCATTACTGTTGTCGAGTTGCAGGTCGTCACCTACATTTTTTAGTGTTTTCCCGATGTTATTTGCCTTTAAAGATCCTATGTTTTGGATTTTTTTTCGAAGATAAATAGGTGTGACATCGGCGTTTGCTGTTAGGAACGGAATACCAATTTCCGACTTGAGTGTCCCGAAAAGTGCATTAACTCCGTCTTTTATTTTCAAATTCAAGGAAACATTATCGCTTTCCGTTCTACCAATGTCAATTCGCTTGTGATGGTGCCTCTTCATCACATCTACAGTTTTAACCGCGTCGGCAGGAATGCCTTGTGTGGCAATGCTGTAACGTCCTTCGAGTAAATCAACGCCATTTATGTACAAATGACTAATCGGCTTCTCGTTATAGGTTATTTGCCCGTTTTCTTTTACACTTATTCCGGGTATGCGCTTTAATACATCTTCTATGGTATAGTCTTTAGCCGACTTTATGCCGTGTACCAGGTATGATAAGGTGTCTCCTTTTACTTCTAAAGTTCGTTCCTTTTTGATTATTACCTCGTTGAGTTCATTGATTTTTTCCGTAAGGATGAAGTTTTGAATGATACTTTTAGCTGGAATTTTAATTAAAATCGATTCATAGCTAAAGTGTTTTACCGTTAAGTAAAGGCTGTCTAGTTTTGTATTGTTATCAAAATTGACTTCATAAGCGCCATTACTTATTGAAGTTCCGTAGGCTAAGACTTTATCCAACGTTTTACTGTTGCTTACAGTTACAATACAACCTTGGATGGCCTCATTTTTTTCAGCAGTGATTAAACCTTTGATCGTAATCTGCTGGCAATACATAGAAAATGGCATCCCAAAAAAGGATGCCATAAAAATCACACAGAATACTTTTCTTACCAATTTCACTACAATTGGTCTTTTTCAAAGAAATTTTTTGCTTTAGCGGGCGAATTTGTTCGAATTGCCTCCCCGTTCTCGTCTGTAATCAATAACTTCTCTTGCTCTTCCTTGCTTCGATTCATGTAAGCCATCCGTTGGTCGAGACTCATTCGGTTTAGTCGCGATCGTATCTTGAAAAATTTTTCTCTAGATATGGCTTCGAAGGGTTTTTGTTCGCTGTTAATAAAGTAGTTTGCAATATTGGAGTCAACTTCGAATTTCTCGTTTTTTATTTCTTCAAGATCGAAAGTGAATGTGTTTTCGGAGTCAGAGATTTTATAAATCAGTCCCGGTAAGCCATCAAATACATAAGGTCCGGTTGAAACAGCAATTTCGGGATTATACCATGCAATCCATTTCCGACCACCGTAGTTGGTAATTGCTTTTTTACAGTTCACTTTACCAATCAAACTATCTTGGTTAATTAAGTCCCAATTAACCAAAACAGGTTCATTAATTAGGTAGTAATCATTAACGATTGACTCATAATGCACTAAATTGCCTTTTTCTCTCTTAATAACAAGATAATAGGGTGGTTGATTTGCCATTACGTCATCAATAGTTAACTCCTTTTCCTTTTTTAATTTGTTAAGTTCGATCATACCTTCAAACGAAAAGAAAGAATTGTCTCTGCCTATTAGAAGAACTCCCTGCGAAATTTTCCGATCTTCAGAATCTACCAAACGTTTGTATTTTAATTGGTATGTTATTTTAACATCAGTCGTAGATTTCTTTGGAGCTTGACCGAATAAAAAAGAAGAAGTAAGCACAATTGTAAAAAAAATGCATTTTGTCATATCGTTAATTTAACATAAGACAGATGCGGCAAACTGAAGTTCTTCAAGTGTTGGCTTTCTGTATCTCGGCGCGACTGCATCAACTTCTAGGTAGCCAGTAAGCTTAACTTGCACAGTAACACACCATCTGCCGCATTCTGTGATTAATAAAGTTGATTGCTGGTTGCATTGTGCGTTAGACGCGGTTGCAAAACCAATTAATGCTGCAATTGTAAAAAATAGCTTTTTAATAAATTAAAAATGTAAAGTTATGCAACAAATATAAGTATTTTAATTTACAAAGATACGTTCGGATAAAAATTTAACATTAAAGAATAACTTTTTGACAATCTCAGCAGAGCGACAAAAGTAATTTTACCTTGTTGTTTTTTTGAAGTTTGATATAATTAAGTTTACTACTTGGGGGTTAGCTTAGTACCTTTTTTCTATCGAAACTTTATCATTATTTGCAACTGTAGAACGCAATCTCCCAAAAAAACAAAACTCCGGTAATCAGCCGGAGTTTCAATCATCAATCAAAAAACGAACAGTTAATCAGACTGTTGTTCGCCGTAAAAATCGTAAAACTTATTATTTATCCCAAATAAGTTTTTAAAATTTTGCTTCTTGAGGTATGTTTTAAGCGTCTGATCGCTTTTTCTTTAATTTGTCGAACGCGTTCGCGGGTCAAATCAAAGGTTTCACCAATTTCTTCTAAGGTCATCGGGTGTTGGTCGCCCAAACCAAAATACAAGCGCACTACATCGGCTTCTCTTGGTGTTAGGGTCTCTAACGAACGCTCAATTTCGATGCGCAACGATTCGTGAATCAATTCGCGATCCGGATTTGGCGATTCGCCCGAACGCAATACGTCGTATAAATTCGAATCCTCTCCTTCCACTAAAGGAGCATCCATCGAAAGGTGACGGCCTGAGTTTTTCATCGACTCCTTCACGTCGTTTACCGTCATGTCGAGCTCTTTCGCAATTTCCTCGGCACTAGGCGGACGCTCGTTCGATTGCTCCAACAAAGCGTACATTTTGTTAATTTTATTAATCGAACCGATTTTGTTCAGCGGCAAACGCACAATACGCGATTGTTCGGCCAAAGCTTGTAAAATCGATTGTCTGATCCACCAAACGGCGTACGAAATGAATTTAAATCCACGTGTTTCGTCAAAACGTTGTGCGGCTTTTATCAATCCTAAGTTTCCTTCATTAATTAAATCCGGAAGTGTAAGTCCTTGATTCTGATATTGTTTAGCAACCGAAACCACGAAACGCAAGTTGGCTTTGGTAAGCTTTTCTAACGCGCGCTGGTCGCCGGCTTTAATCTTCTGTGCCAATTCAACTTCCTCATCAGCGGTAATCAAATCAACCTTTCCGATTTCTTGTAAATACTTATCTAACGATGCAGTTTCCCGATTGGTAACCTGCTTGGTAATTTTGAGTTGTCTCATTTTTTAACTCCTTGCTGTTATGGATACAGTACTTGTACGCAGCGCTCTGTCAAAAAGTTACACACAGCCAAAAATTTCTTCCAAATTATTTCAGAATTAAACGTAAAGTTCTGATTATGTTATGTTTATTTTTTTTGGGCAATCCGCTGCGGCAATAGTGGAAATTCCGTACACCGCAGCGTCGCGCTTTTTGCTGCAAGGGTTCGCAAACAGCTGCGGCACACCAGCGGTTTTGCGTGCTTCCGCTGGTCGCCCTTAAAACTCGCGGTGCGCACGCGCTGTTTTTTGTCCCCTTTTCGCGTCAATCGCTATTGCGGCGTATCGTTTCCAGAGAAAACTGTGTACTTAAAAAGGCCAGCAAAAAACTAAACTACTACTTCCCGTAATTACAAGGAGTTACTAAAGCGGTAAAACGAGTAGGTTTGATTTTCGTTATCGTAGCCACCAAAGAACAACTGCTTATTGATTTGAAAAATGCTTCGAGCGGTAAGTTTCTCATTTTCGAAAGCAAATTTGCGTAACCTGTCGAAGGGAAGTCTAATAATATCTCCTTCAATATGGTTGAAATTTTTGTCGAATACACAATTAATGTACATGATTTTTCGGTTCGCGTACGAATCGAGGTTATCTACCGAGTAATTACTGGAAAGAGCAGCTGCAATTAAACCACCTGCTAAACCGCCAATCAAGACCCCTGTTGCGACACCATTGTTCGCCGTATTAACCGATACGCCTCCTAAAGTCAGGTATATTTTATCATTAAAACTGTAGCAACTTATGGAAGGGTTGGTGTTGTATATTTTGCGAAGCAGCTGATTTGAAGTTTCTAAAACACGGGTGTTTTTAATATTGCCATTTTCTTGGATTATGGGCGAGTTTTTAAAATCAATTTCTTGCTCGTCGGTCAGTTCAATAAGTTTTAGCTCCGTCTTATCCATATTTTTAACCGAAATCTTCATTTTTTCTGAGTTAATTTTCATTTGAATGAGCTTGTCATCCACCAAAAACGAATTGGAATCGTTGTAGCCAAGTTCGGTTTCAATTAAAAATGGTTGCTGAAATGCGGTTTGCGAAACAGAAAAATCATTTAAATCGATACGCAGCATTTGCGAAAAACTCTGGTTGGTGTCGAAAACAAAAATCAGCGTGTTGTCTTTCACATATACTTTTCTTTTACTTGCGCTAAATGCCAGCGATGGCGGTGTTTCATTTAAAATATTCTGCACGGCAAAAGGGAAATCAATGTCTGTTTGCGCACTTAAAATGTCCCACAATTTGGTTCGTTTCATTTCCTCGTTTATAAAGGCTATGTTCGACAAGTCGATGCTTTTTTTGGTCACGTTACCATCTGCAAAAGCATATAGATTTAAAATGCTTTCGTTTTTCGTTGCGGTAATGAGGTAAAAGATGTTATTGACCGTTATTTTCTTAAATAGGCGTTCTTCTGAAAAACCAAACTTATGCGCTTTTTCGCTGGTCTGTTTAGTTCCGAAATCAAAGCATTGGGCAACGATTTCTTTGTTGTTGGGTGTCGACCAATAAACATAGTATCGGTTGTCTGAAACGCTAGAGCCAATTATAGCATCGTATTTTTTATCGATTCGTGCGGCGTTAATCGAATCGATGAACTGAAAATTATCGTCTAATCGGAGCGCACGAACCGATTTTTTATCGGTAAAGAACAAAGCGATTTGTTTTTTCTGTTCTTCAATTACGTGAAATACTCCGGTTTTCTTTTCCAGCTTTACATTAAACGTTTTGACTATTTGTTGTGACCATACGGCAGTTGTAAGGAAAAGTGCCCACACTATTTTTTTCATAATCCTACTATACTACAAGTTAGTTTTTCTGCTCGAATATACAATAGTTTGAGACTGTGATAATTCAAGCTAGTTCAATTTCTTTAAAATTTAACTTTGCAAATCGTGGTGCAGGCATCTAGAAAGACTGGTATTGCAGGTAAACCGTTTAGGCGTATGTTGCAATTTCAGTTTGATTTTCCGTTTTTTTAAAATCTTTATTCTTCTTATAAAAAATGTACAGCACGGCACTCATAAAAGTAGAGGCGTATTGTTTCTAATTCATGTTCTTGAAACGTTATTTTTGTAACGATTGCCGCGTGACGGATTGAGGCGGTATCCTTTTCGCAGAGCAACGCGGCGCGAAAAGATATAGCCGAAAGCCGGACGGCGCGTGCACTATGTTCCTTTGGGTAACTGCTTTTTTGCGCCGGCACGCCCCAATTAAATCCAAAAAAAAGACCGCCAATGCAGCGGTCTTCATTATTATTCGAATTTTCTATTTATTCGGATTTTTCTTCGCGGTTTTCGCGCGGTCCTCTGTTGTCGGGTCTTGGGCCTTTGAAATCTTTTCTCGGTCCGCGATCGTCGTTTCGTGGCCCGCGGTTTTCATCGCGCGGCGGACGATTCTCGTCTCTTGGAGGACGTGGCAACAAAGCCTTTTTCGAAACACGTTCTTTCTTCGTTTTCGGATCGATACCCATGTATTTCACCTCAAAAACATCGCCCATATTAACCACGTCGGTAACGTTTTCTGTACGCTCCCACGAAAGTTCGGAAACGTGAAGTAAAATCTCGTTTCCTGGAGCTGCCGTATATTCTACAACTGCACCGAAATCTAAGAGCTTAATCACTTTCACTTCGTAGGTTTCGCCCACTTCTGGTTTGAAGATAATGCTGTCAATTTTGGCCAACACCGCTGCAATTCCGTCTGGATCGGTACCTAATATTTCAACAACGCCTTGTTCGTCAACTTCATTGATAACAATAGTTGTTTTGGTAGCTTTTTGCAATTCTTGAATCACTTTTCCACCCGGTCCGATAAGGGCTCCGATGTAGGCTCCTGGAATGGTACGCATAATGATTTTCGGTGCAAACGTTTTCACATCGGCACGTGGTTGCGCCATCGTTTCGGTAAGCTTGCCCAAGATGTGAAGTCGGCCTTCACGTGCTTGATCCAAAGCTTTTTCCATGATGTCGTACGCCAAACCGTCGATTTTAATATCCATTTGACAAGCCGTTATACCGTCGGCAGTACCGGTAACTTTAAAGTCCATATCTCCTAAGTGATCTTCATCACCTAAGATGTCCGACAATACCGCCCAACGTCCGGTTTTACTGTCGCTAATCAATCCCATGGCAATACCTGAAACGGGCTTAATCATTTGCACACCAGCGTCCATCAGTGCTAAAGTTCCCGCACAAACCGTTGCCATCGACGACGATCCGTTGGATTCTAAAACTTCTGAAACGATACGTACAGTGTACGGGCAATCGGCAGGAATCATGTTTTTCAAGGCACGTTGCGCCAAGTTTCCGTGTCCGACCTCACGACGCGACGTTCCGCGTAATGGTTTCGCTTCTCCGGTTGAAAACGGTGGGAAGTTATAGTGTAGGTAGAATTTTTCTTCTCCTTGTTCTGAAGGCGAATCGATGATATTTGCTTCGCGCGAAGTACCCAAAGTAGCTGTTGCTAATGCCTGAGTTTCACCTCGTGTAAACAAAGCCGATCCGTGAACACGTGGCAAATAATCCACCTCGCACCAAATAGGTCTGATTTCGGTAGTTTTTCTGCCGTCGAGGCGAACGCCTAAATCAAGAATTACGTTTCTAACGGCTTCTTTTTGCGTTTTGTAAATGTACTTGCTGATTAAGTCGCCGTTTTCTGCCAATTCTTCCTCGGTAAAAGTAGCTTTAGCAGCTTCTTTAATTTCAGAAAAACGCTCGCCACGTTCTTGTTTTCCTGTTCCCGATTGCGCTACTTCGTAGTATTGGTTGTACACCAACTCGTGAATTTTCGCTTCTAATTCGGCATCGTGGCGTTCTTCTTCGTAGGTACGCACTTCTTTTTTGCCAAAAGCATCGCGTAAACGCTCTTGTGCATCGATTTGAATTTTGATGGCTTCGTGTGCAAATTTGATGGCTTCCACCATTTCTTTTTCAGAAATTTCTTTCATTTCACCTTCCACCATAGCAATGGTATCGCGTGAAGCACCGATGATCATGTCGATGTCGGAATTTTCGAGTTGCTCTTTACTCGGATTGATTACGAATTGGCCGTTGATACGACCTACGCGCACCTCAGAGATGAGTGTTGGAAACGGGATGTCTGATAGGGCAAGGGCCGCAGAAGCTGCAAGACCTGCAAGTGCATCGGGCATCACGGATTCGTCGTGCGACATCAGTTGAATCATCACTTGCGTTTCGGCGTGATAATCGTCAGGGAAAAGAGGTCTGAGAACGCGATCTACTAGTCGCATGGTAAGCACCTCAGCGTCGCTTGGTCGGGCTTCTCTTTTGAAGAATCCGCCTGGGAAACGTCCGGCGGCGGCGAATTTTTCGCGATAATCTACGGTTAATGGTAGAAAATCAACGCCTGGGCTGGCTTTTCTTGCGGAAACAACCGTTCCGAGCAACATGGTGTCGCCCATTCTAATTACAACAGAGCCGTCTGCCAGTTTGGCAAGTTTTCCGGTTTCGATTGAGATGGTTCTTCCGTCTCCTAAATCGATAACCTCTTTAAATACGTTTGGAATCATAAAAATTTAATTCACTTGATTAAACAATGGGTAGCTGTGTTGTTGTTGTAGTTGTGTGCGCCCAATGAAAAACCGTACTTTTTTTCTGCTTTTGGCAATTTGACTATCAGTTGTTTAGGGCTGAAAGTCGTGTAAAAAAAAGAGGCGCGTAAGCACCTCTTTTCCCTTTTGATTATTTTCTAATATTCAATTCCTTGATGATTTCGCGGTATCTGTTGATATCTTTGTTTTTCAGATAATCAAGCAAGCTTCTGCGCTTTCCTACCAACTTCACAAGAGAGCGCTCCGTGTTGTAGTCGTGGCGATTCTTTTTCAAGTGACCTGTTAGGTGGTTGATACGGAATGTGAACAAAGCGATTTGACCTTCAGCCGAACCTGTATTTCCAGCTGAACCGCCGTGCTTTGTGAAAATTTCTTCTTTTACTTCTTTAGTTAAGTACATGCTAATATTGTTAAAATGATTATTATGTATGAATTGTTGTTTTTGCAATTCGGCTGCAAAGGTATGTTTTAATTCGCGTTGTGCAAAATAAAATTTTAGAAACCGTTTTCTTTAGGACAGTTTCCAGTTTGTATTTGGGAGCATTCTGGCGTTTTACACATGTAAATATGAAGTAATTGCGCTCTTTTATCTATTTGCTGGCTTGTATGTTAATGGGAAAGGAAATCGTATAGCTAATTTTCTTGCCCAGTTTTGTTGCTGGTTTTACATCCTTTAATCGAAGTAATGCGCTTTTGATGTTCTTTTCGAGCGTGGCGTCGAGTTTATCTGGGAAAGTAACATTAGAGATACCTCCCTGCAGGCCAATTGTTAACTTTGCAATGACTTTAATATTAGAAGTTAGATTCTCTGGTATGATTAAATTTTTTACCAAGTGCTTCATTATTTTTTCCTTACCACCGTTGTCTATTGGAGACGTATATAATTCTGTAAAATTTTCAGAATTGCCCTTATCGTCTACATAAATGCCGTCTGTAAAAGCGTTATTAGCGTAATTCAAGGTCCATTTTTCTTTGTTGTTTATGCTTGTCAATATCCAGCTACCGTCTCGATATCCGTCTTTGATTGTTCCTTTTTCCAGAATTTCGTAACCAAAAACCTCAGTAGTAGTACCCTCGTAAGAGCCATTTCCGTTCGATACTTGGTGATTTCCATTTGCGTCCCAGAAATTATCGATTTTTAAATTTTGGATTTTATTGTTTTCAGGGATGTGGTACGATCCTTCAAGTTGTTTTTTCCATTCGCATACCAAAATTCAGCAGTACCGCTAGGTATATCTTTCTCGTAAGTAATTTTACTTTTTATTGTCCCATCGGGAAAATATGCGGTAACGATTCCTGTTTTTACCCAAGTATTTGGTTCTGCACTTTTGCCTTTGGCAATTAAAATCCCGTCTTTTAAAAACTGACTCACTTCAAAGCTTCCCGATGATTCTGCAGCACTAATACTTGCGTATGATTTGTGTTTGCTGTAAGCCGTTTTTTGATCGAGTGAATCTAGATAGATGATTTGTACCGATTCTTGGCTGTATGAAGTAAGTGCGAATAGAAGTAGTAACGTTGGTAGGTATTTCATGAGTTTTTGAAAATCAATTTTTAATCAAATTGGTAATTTTCTGATTCCTCTGCGAGCATAAGCAAAAGTTTGCCGTTAGTAATGCTCCAAAACAAAGTTAAACCTCGCAGCTTTTATCGATTTAGTTAATACAATTTCGCAACTTCCACATTCACCTGCTCCAAAAAGCGCTCGTCGGCAACACCGAAAGCATCGAGGGTTTCAGAGTCGATGTCGATCTGACCGATATTCGCGCCATTTACGAATAAGGGCACAACTATTTCCGATTTTACCGTCATGCTGCATGCAATGTAATTGTCCTGCGCACTCACATCTGGAACCACAAAATTTTGATTCGAAACCGCTACTTGTCCGCAGATTCCTTTTCCGAACGGAATAACTGTATGATCGGTTTCTGCACCAGCGTACGGACCCAAGATAAGCTCTTCTTTATCGCCGTTTCTAAAATAGAAGCCAACCCAATCGTAATAACTAATGTTTTCCTTTAATAAATCGCAGATTGCTTGTAACTTTTCTGTTTTGGTCGTAGCTGCATTGGCGCAAATTTGCTGTACTTGACCGAGTAATGCTGTATATTCCATTCGTATTTTTTTTGCAAAGGTATTACAGGAACTCGCGTCGATTTACATACTTTTGTTAAAAAAAAGAATTGAATTATTATCAACAATACAAGCCGTTTATACACTTTCTTGGACGCTTTTTCTTGTCGTATATCGTAGCAACTGTTATATATCAAAGCTATTTACGGTCGTTAAATTTAGCGATTTTCGAACCCGATTTTTTTACTAAAATCGTTACCGAACAAAGCGTGTGGCTTTTAAACGCCTTGGGTTACGTAGCATCGATGGGGCCAAGCATTAATGAACCCGCTTTTCGTATTTATCTCGGCGCCGAGTCTGTAGTACGCATCGTCGAAGGCTGCAACGCGGTTAGCATCATGATTTTATTTACCGCGTTTGTGATTGCTTTTACCGGTAGATTGAAATCGACCGTTCTCTTTATATTAAGCGGAGTATTAATCATTCACTTTTTGAATATTGCCAGAATTGTTGCACTGATTTTGGGGCTAAATGCTTATCCCGAATACGGAAATTTAATGCACGATGTTGTTTTTCCGCTACTCATCTACGGCATAACGTTTGTACTCTGGATTGTCTGGGTAACTAAATTTTCGAATTATGCTAAATAAACTGCTCCAACATAAATTACGTGTTCTGCTTTTTGCGGTATTTGTAGTTTTATTAGCTAGCGTTCGTGCATTTGAAAATCATTTGTTTTACGACCCGTTTATTTACTTTTTTAAACAAGATTTTTACGGTAAGCAATTGCCGCATGCCAATACGATGCTTTTATCGCTGAGTATGCTTTTTCGATATTCACTCAATACGCTCTTTTCTCTCGGAATTATTTACGCCTTATTTAAAGACTGGAAGTTAGTTCGTTTTTCGGCAATTCTTTACGGAATTTTCTTTTTGGTTGCGATGTTTATCTTCCTAACCATTTTAGTGTGGACGCGAAATGAAAACCTCATGTCCATGTTCTATGCACGCCGTTTTATCATTCATCCGATTTTAGTTTTATTGTTCGTTCCGGCTTTTTATTTTCAGCGAAACGCAGTTGTCAAACAAAACTAACTAACCCGATTTCTTCCTAATTTCAGGCGACGTTCTTTGTGGAACAGCTACATTAAGAAGATTTTAAGTAAGCATTTCTGCTATTTAAGACAGACCTCCCTATCTTTGTACTGTGAATTTTAAGAAGTACATAGCGATTTTCTTAGCACTGACGGTAATGAGCACCGCTCAGGGATTCGCATTTACCGCTCATTTTTGTGGCGATAAATTAGCTTCGCTCGATTTCTTTACTCAAGAAGACAATTGCGAACCAATCTCTAAAAACAGCGTTGATTGTTGCGCTATAAAAGCAAAACAAGACAAACCTTGTTGTACCGACAAAAAAGTAGAGCTAAAAGCCAAAAAAGATTTTCTGGTTGAAAAGTATCCCGACTTTTCTGCGGTGGTCGGAACAGCTTTCGAATCGCAACCTCTAAAAGCTGTACTTGTAATAAAGTGCGAGGAAGAACAAATCTTAGAATTACTTCCCGATGCGCACGCACCGCCGCTTTACATTTTATTTTGTACGCTGAAAATTCATTTGGGTTAAATTATTGGTTTTTGAATCAGTAATTAACTTTTAATGGATTTTTATAATGAATAAAATAAAGGTTTTATGCCTTTTTGCACTTGTGTTTAGTGCTACTACTTTCGCGCAAGATACCTTACAGGAAGTAAATCTAAAAGCGAACGAACGCTCGCTGAAACAACTGAAAAAGCCCGCTGCCAACACCTATGTGATGACAAAAAAGGAGTTGTTGAAAGCCGCGTGTTGTAATTTAGCAGAAAGTTTCGATACCAATCCGGTTATCGATGTTGCTTTCGCAGATGCGCTAACCGGCGCAAGGCAAATAAAAATGCTCGGCTTAACATCGCCGTATCTTACAATCACTGAAGAGAATATTCCGTCGGTTCGAGGTGCCAGTCAGGCTTTTGGTTTGTCGTTTACACCAGGCACGTGGATTCAGAGTATTCAAATTACAAAAGGTGCTGGTTCGGTCGTCAACGGTTTTGAAAGTATTTCCGGACAAATTAATACCGAATTACTTAAGCCGTTCGAGGCCGAACGATTTTTCGTCAATTTCTACGGCTCTTCCGATGCGCGATTTGAACTCAATACGCATATTTCCCAAACCCTATCGCAGCGATGGAAATCACTTTTGCTCGTACACGGAAATGCTCGTCTTGTTCAAAACGACATGAATCACGATGGTTTTCTCGACAATCCAACTGGACAACAAGTCAATATTCTCAATCGGTATCAGTACACCAACAACGAAAAAGGAGTCGTCGGATTTTTCACGTTCCGATACTTAAACGATCAGAAAATAGCAGGCCAAAAAGATTTTCGCGACCACGCCGGATTTTTGCACGACGGGGCTTGGGGTTCCGAAATCAATACGCAGAGATTCGATGCGTCAACTAAAGTTGGCTACGTGTTTCCAGACATGCCGTTCCAATCCATCGGATTTCAGAACGCATTTTCGTATCACAATCAAGAAGGGTTTTACGGACTAAATCAATACGGAATTAGCCAAACAAATTTCTATTCAAATTTAATTTTTAATTCTATCATCTCGAATACGTTAAACAAATTTGCAACGGGTTTGTCGTTTAATTTCGATCAGTATGGCGAAACGGTTCGTGTGCCCAATTTTGTGGCAAACCCGCATCGCATCGATACTTCGGTTGGTGCTTTCTTTGAATATACGTACGACAATACCGACGATTTTAGTGTAGTAGCCGGTGCTCGTGTGGATTATCACAACCGTTTGGGTGTTTTTGCCACACCGCGCTTGCATGCACGTTACAACCCTTGGGAAGGCGGTACACTTCGAGTTAGCGCCGGACGCGGAAAACGCATTGCCAATATCTTTGCCGAAAACCAACAGTTTCTTGCCAGCAATCGAATTTGGAATGTAGCTAGTGGCAACGGCGAAATTTATGGATTAGATCCAGAAATTGCGTGGAATTACGGTTTTAGCTATTCACAATCGTTTAAACTTTTTAAACGTAGTGCCAATATTGGTGCCGATATTTACCGCACCGATTTTCAACAACAAGTGGTTATTGATCCGTATCGAGCGAATGAATTATCGGTTCAAATGCTTCAAGGCGATTCGTTTGTTAATGCCGTACAGCTCGATTTTAGCATCAACATCTTAACGCATCTGAACTTGCGAACTTCGTATAAATATTACGACATGAAAACCGATTTTGCGTCGGGAGCAAATCAACGACCGCTGCAAGCAAAACACCGTTTTTTTGTAAACGGCGAGTTTTCGACACACGAACACGAAAATGGTTCACGCTGGAAGTTCGATGCAACGTATAATTGGCTCGGATCGCAAGTATTACCTACCACAACCGATTTGCCGCAGAGGTCGGCGGCATTCGGTACGTTAAATACCCAAGTAACCCGTGTTTTCTCCAAAGTATTCGAAGTGTACGGCGGCATTGAAAACGCAACAAATTTTAGACAACCTCAAGTAATTAGTGGTGCTAACGATCCGTTTGGCAACAATTTCGACGCCTCGGTAGTTTATGGCCCTGTTTTTGGAAGAATGTATTACGCAGGATTGCGTTTTAAAATCAATTAACTTTATATCATGAAAAATTTAGTGTACCTCGTTTTGTTGTTTGTGGCCTTTTCTGCACAAGCACAACAAAAAAATAAAAATGCAAAAGTAAATGTCGAAGTAAACGGCAATTGCGAGCAATGCAAGAAACGCATTGAAAAAGCTGCGTACAGCGTACCCGGTGTTAAATCGGCTGAGTGGCATATCGACGACAAGGTTTTACAGCTCATCATTAACGAAACCAAATGTTCGGTAACCGACGTTGAGAAAGCGGTCGCGAAAATAGGGCACGATACCAAAAATGTAAAAGCCAACGACGAAACCTACAACAATCTACACCACTGTTGTAAATACGATCGCAAAGAATAGGGCGGCTATTAATTTTGGGCAAGAGAGATAATGCAGCATAATTGTTGTATCTTTACAGTTATTGTGCTGTTTTTATGAAAAACAAAGTGGGTCTAAAGGGAACATACAATCCGCAAGAAAGCGTGAATAGAGCTATGTTTGCTAAAACTTCTGCTCCGCAGTGGCGATTAGAATCGGAAGGCAAGGAATATGTTTGGGCTACAAAACTAGAACGCGTAAGTGTTATAAGAGCTGGAATTCCGTACGCTTCATTGGAAGTAATTAGCAAGCGAATTAATGTGCCAATAAAAGAAGTTTTGCACATTTTTGGTCTTCCGCAAACAACATACAATAAAAAGCGGAGAGAGAAATCGTTGCTAAACGGTCGTGATAGTGAAATTGTTTTGCTACTAACTGAACTTCTTGATTTTGGGTTGGAAGTTTTTAATAATGAGGAAGACAAATTTCAACGTTGGTTGAAAAAGCCAAATATCGCATTAAGTGGCAATACTCCAGAGAGTTTATTGGATTCTATTACCGGTATTCAGGAGGTGAAAAATTGTCTAAATCGCATCGAATACGGAAATTTAGCATAATGACCGTTTTTAGAGTTGAGCGCGAAAAATACTTAAACGCAACTTTAGCAGGCGTGGGAGCAGCCTTGACTGATGGCTTTAGATGGAATAGCTTAAACACTTATCTCGTTTATACTGCCGAATCTCGTTCGCTTGCAGTGCTTGAAGTTTCTGTACACTTAGATTTTTCTGAAGATTTGCCGACCGATCGCTATTACGTTGAAATTTTCATACCAGATGAAATCGAAGTTTTAGAACTACTTGTAAGTCAATTGCCCGAAAATTGGGACGCAAAACCACCAACTATTATAACGCAGTTTATTGGAGATGATTTTGTTTCTCAACGACAAGCAGCGGTTTTAAAAGTTCCGAGTGCCATAGTCCCACACGAATACAATTACTTAATAAATCCAAATCATCCAGATTCGTCAAAAATCAAAGTTATCTCAAAAGAGAAAATACAATTTGATAGCCGATTAAAAAGAACATAGAAATTTCATCTAGCTTGTAGTACGAGTAAAATATTCTACAACTTATCGGATAAATTTTATCCTAAAAATCTAACAAACAATTTTGAAAGAATGCGTACCATATACCATATAAACGGACTGACGTGCACAAGTTGTAAAGCTACCGTCGAAAATACATTGTCGGTTTTGCCCGATATGCAACACGTTTTGGTCGACATGGCCGAAGGAAAGCTCGTAGTAGATGCTGCTGTTCGCTATTCGGCAGATGCACTAAACGAAGCCTTGCCCGGAAAATATACCGTAACGGCTTATCACGAAGTTGAAGAACCCGCGCCTGTAAAGCAGAAAGTAATCGAAACCGAAGCGGAAGTTTCCAAATTAAAACAACTGTTTCCGCTTTTTTTAATCTTCGGATTTCTTTTGCTAGGCACCGTTCTTGGCGCCGTTCCCGAGTTTGAACCCAAACGAATGATGCTGCTTTTTATGGGCTTGTTTTATATCGTTTTCTCGTTTTTCAAACTCTTAGACGTGAGCGGATTCGCACAAAGTTTTGCCATGTACGATCCGATTGCCGCCAAAAGCCAAGGCTACGCACGCGCTTACCCGTTTCTGGAACTGCTTTTAGGCATTTTGTTTTTGCTTGAAATTGCAGTTATTCCGGCGATTTTAGTGAGTTTATTAACGCTAATTCCCACCACTTTGGGGGTAACGCGAACCTTATTGCACAAACAGAAAATCCGCTGTGCCTGTTTGGGAACCGTGCTTAAATTGCCGATGACCGAAGCCACTTTTATCGAGAACAGCATCATGATTGTTTTAGGAGTGGCTATGTTGTTCGGCTAATTTGTAGGAAGTTGACCTTTAGCGTTCTGAAAAGGCAGTAGCTTACAATTCGCTTAAAAACGCGTTAATAAATTGGTAAACACGAGCAGTAAACTAGGCTGAAGCCTCTTTAATTAGTATTTTCGCCCATACAATCACAAAACAAACACAGATGGAAAATTTTGAATGGAAAAACTTACTAGACCCCTTGTTCTATATTCATTTCGATATAAACGGTCTAAAAGTTGGCTTATTCATCGTGTTGTTTATCGTTTTTGCCGAAACCGGTTTGTTCGCGGGTTTCTTTCTTCCCGGTGATAGCCTGCTTTTTTTGGCAGGTATCTACAACCGCGAGCTTATCGAAAACGTGGTTTTTATCGAAAGTGCTTTTTTAAACGTTACCCTTTTATCTACGCTCGTAGCAGTTTCCGGAATTTTGGGCAATATCGTAGGGTATTGGTTTGGTGCCAAGAGCGGTTACTATTTGTATAGTAAAGAAGACAGTTTTTGGTGGAAGAAAAAGTACTTGGTACAGTCGAAAGATTTCTTCGAAAAGCACGGAGGTCGCGCCATTATTTTTGCGCGTTTCGTTCCCATTTTCCGAACCTTTGCACCCATTGTGGCAGGTATTGTAAACATGGATCGCAAAAAGTTTATGTTTTACAATATTTTAAGCTCCTTCGTTTGGTCGTTTTCGCTCATTTTCGCCGGGCATTATTTGTACGGTTTCTTGTTGGAGAACTATCAAATCGACTTAAAAGAACACATCGAAGTTATTGTTATCGGCTTAGTTGCTGTTACCATGATTCCGGTTATATATAAGTTCGGCAAGAAATCGGTAGCGCCTACAAACGAAACCGATCCGGAATAGTGTAACGATACTTATTTTTAGGGCCTAATCCGGCTATCCACTTCAAGCTTTGTCAAAAAGCCGGGCCTCACAAACAAAAAAAGCGCTTCCGTTGGTCGCGCTTTTTTTGTTGTTCGACTTTTCGGCTTTTTTTTCAAAGGCTTTCCGTTGCTATCCGGGGCAGGGGAAGAGATTTCGAGATTTCGAGATTGAAAGATTGAAAGATTGAAAGATTGAAAGAATAAAAAGAATTTAAAAAATAGAAAAAATAGAAAAAATGGAAAGCTTCCTTCTTTGTGAACTTTGCGTAGATCTTTGCGTGCTTTGCGGTTAGCCTTCGACAAGCTCAGGCACCAGCCTTCGACAAGCTCAGGCACCAGCCTTCGACAAGCTCAGGCACCAGCCTTCGACAAGCTCAGGCACCAACCTTCGGCGGGCTTAGGCATTGAGGGAGCGCAATGTTCCATAAAGTGGTTCACAATGTTCACAGTGTCCGACCTTCGTCGAGCGAAGGCACCAACGATAGGTAGGTTCGGTAGGGCATAAGGATACGTTCAGTGGCAAATTCATCAAAGTCTTAATACTTAATACTCCAATCTTAATACTTAATACTCCAA
>NZ_NOXX01000076.1 GCF_002251775.1 Flavobacterium aurantiibacter | reverse complement strand
ATAACATCAAAAATCAATTAATTTAATTTCACCCAACGGGTTAATTTCTAATAAGTTTACATACTCAACGAACTCTTAAATACGGTAATTATTGTAAAAGTCTCTCAAGTATTTTAGAAACTTCATACGGTTTTTCTAGGGGGCTAATATGTCCTCCCTCAATAACAATAGTTTCAATATTGGGCGGTTTTGGCACATAATCCTCTACTCCTTTTAAAGCTATGGCTTTAACTTTTAGTGTTTTGATTAAATCCGTTGCATCAATAGCATCCAAAATAACAACTTTGTCGATTTGCTTAACTTGCTTATTTGATAAGATACTCATTGGTCGTTGGAGCTGATTTATCAAAGATGCATTTTCTTTCAATGATACTTTTCCAAATAAGGCTTTTGCGGCTTGTTTTGTATAAAAATTTCGTAACACTAACATGGAATGTTGTAGGCCAAAGGTAGCCTTTCGCTTTTTTGAGGCTGCTTGAAATGGCATATTACAAAACCCTATTGACGCAAAAAGTTCTGGATATTTGTGTGCTGCTCTCAAAATAGTCATACTACCCCAGGAGTGACCAAAAGCAATGACTTTGGATATTTTCAAACTGTCTAAAATCTCAATTAGCATGTTTGAACAGTCAGTCATAGTCCAATTCGTTTTTATAATCTCTCTGCTATTTCCATGAAAAGGCATATCAATAGAAATTACTGTACGGTCGTTTATTTCTTTAATTTGGCTGTCCCACAAGTGATGGTCAAAATATACCCCATGAAGAAATATAATTGGCACTTTATCAAAAGTGTTTTCTTTTATATAAACGGCTATCCTCCCGATATTTGTAGTTATATATTTTGGTTGTGCATAAGTATTCATAAATGATAACAAAGAAAGGATTACAATGAGAAAAAATTTATTTTAGTTGCTAATTGAAGGGGCTTGTTTTGAAAATGTTTTATCTGTAATTTGCTCAACAATGAAAGCTGCCATATCTTCTAATGTTATTGATTGCTTTAACCCTTTACCATCAATAGTTGCTTTACTATTTTTTTTTCGCAGGTTTATCAACAATATTTGGGCATCGAACAATGGTCCAGTCCAATTGGCTATTCATTATTACCGGCTCCATGCGGTTCTTGTCATCAATGATTACTTTCAACCATTTCATGAAATAAGGGAGAATAATTTTGTTGAAGAACCAAGGCTGAAAAGCAACACTATTACCAGCACCAACATTACTCATCACAACAAGTCTTTTCACGTTGCTTTTCTCCATTTCATCTACTATTATTTTGGTAGCATCTGATATAAAAGTGGATTGTTTTCCGTTACCTTTTCCGCCAATGCCCAAACATTGAATTACGACATCTTGATTTTGTATGATTTCGTCAACTGTATTTCTGTCAAGTACATTTCCTTCAACTATTATAAGATTACTAGCTTTCATTGGAATGGAATTCCTATTTCGAACAAGAATGGTTACCTGATAATCTTGAGATAAAGCTTTTTTTAGAATTGCGCGCCCCGAAAAACCACTGGCACCAAAAATGACTACTTTCATATGTAATATTAAATTTCATTTGTTAAACAAAATCGTTTTCTAATATAAGTGTAAAAAAATGAATTTTTTGGAATGCTGTCTGTTAAAATATCCTCTGAAAATAAATTAATTAGTAATGTCTATTCGTTTAGAATTGTGAATGAAATGATTTAAATTTCCAAATAATGTTAAAAACAGAAAACTAACTCTATTAACACTTTCTCATAAAATAAAAAAACTTTCAGTAAAGTATCGTAATGCCGCTTGACGAAGTAGCAGATTTAGAAGAGCACTTACTTTCAATTTAGTACTGAACCCGCCATTTTCCTNTTTCTCATAAAATAAAAAAACTTTCAGTAAAGTATCGTAATGCCGCTTGACGAAGTAGCAGATTTAGAAGAGCACTTACTTTCAATTTAGTACTGAACCCGCCATTTTCCTAAACCGCTGTTGTGTGCTGTTTTTATTGAAGTCCTTTAAAAAAGTTCCAAACTTCTTCTGCAAATTCAATATCTCGGTTTTGTACACCTTGTGCTGGAGACGAATTGGAAAATACTGTTTTGCTTGGAGCTTGATGTCCTGCATTATTTAATATGTAATATACTAAAGGATTTGTACCATTATATATTCTTTTTTCTACGTTTCCTGCATCGCTAGTATTAAGGTCAAAGGTTGAAATTGTTGGTGTGACATTTTGCAAACCGTTTCTTTGTAACCAATAACTTATAGTTGCTGTCTGTGAGATTACTTTTCCACGATTACAATTTCCACCTACATTAGCAACACATCCACCATTTGCTGGCATTGCTGGGTCACTTGTTCCGTGTGTTAGCAAA
>NZ_NOXX01000216.1 GCF_002251775.1 Flavobacterium aurantiibacter | reverse complement strand
CTTGAGTAAGAAATCCCGCTTTTAAATTTTTATCGGACAGTAGTGTATATTTTTAATTTTTAAGGCAACTCGCTCTTCAAAAACTTCGCAGTATAGCTCTTTTTGTCTATTATAAGTTCTTCAGGAGTTCCCGTGGCTACAATTTTTCCACCGCCTTTTCCACCTTCGTAACCTACATCGATTACGTAATCGGCAAGTTTAACTACGTCGAGATTGTGTTCGATAATCAAAACCGTATTGCCTTTATCTACCAATTTGTTGATTACATCCATCAATACGCGTATGTCTTCAAAATGCAATCCTGTGGTTGGTTCGTCGAGAATATAAAAAGTATTACCTGTATCTTTTTTTGAAAGTTCACCAGCTAGTTTAATGCGCTGTGCTTCGCCGCCGGATAATGTTGTGCTCTGCTGACCCAAAGTGATGTAACCTAAACCAACATCTTGAATGGTTTTTATCTTGCGATAGATTTTTGGAATATTCTCAAAAAACGGGACGGCTTCATCTACAGTCATATTCAACACATCGGAAATCGATTTTCCTTTGTACCGAATTTCGAGCGTTTCTCGATTAAAACGCTTGCCCTGACAGGTTTCGCATTCCACATACACATCGGGTAAAAAGTTCATTTCAATGGTTCGAACACCGCTGCCTTCGCAGGTTTCGCAACGCCCGCCTTTTACGTTAAAGCTAAATCGGCCCGCTTTGTACCCACGAATCATACTTTCGGGCGTCATCGTAAACAAGTTTCGAATTTCTGAAAAAACGTCGGTGTATGTCGCCGGATTACTGCGTGGTGTTCGCCCAATCGGACTTTGATCAATGTCGATTACCTTATCCAGATGTTCTAAACCTTCGATTTTTTTGTACGGTTGTGGTTTCTTAACTCCGTTGAAAAAATGTGCATTCAGAATCGGATACAAGGTTTCGTTAATCAGAGTCGATTTTCCGCTACCCGAAACACCTGTAACACAAACCAGTTTCCCTAGTGGGATTTCGATACTTACATTTTTGAGATTATTACCCGTTGCACCAGTTAACTTCAAAGATTTACCGTTGCCCTCGCGTCTTTTCTTTGGGATTTGAATCGATTTTTTTCCGTTGAGGTAAGCAGCAGTTAGCGTATCGTGCGTTAATAATTCTCTCGCCGTTCCGATACTAATGATTTCACCTCCGTGTCGACCCGCTTTCGGACCGATATCTACGACATAATCCGCGCGTAAAATCATGTCCTTGTCGTGTTCGACGACCAAAACGGAATTTCCGATATCGCGTAATTGTTCTAAAGAAGTAATGAGTTTTTCGTTATCGCGTTGGTGTAAACCGATACTTGGTTCGTCGAGGATATACAAAACACCAACTAATTGCGAACCAATTTGAGTTGCCAATCGAATGCGTTGCGCTTCGCCACCCGACAGTGTTTTCGAACTCCGATTCAAAGACAAATAATCTAAACCAACATTTAGTAGAAATGCCAAACGGTCGTTAATTTCTTTGATGATTTCGGAACCGATAATGAGTTGTTTCTCGTTTAGTTTTTTAGAAATATCGCGAAAAACTGCTGCGAGATCGGAAATATCTAAAGCCGACATTTCAGCGATGTTTTTCTCATCAATTCGGAAATACAAAGCTTCTTTTTTCAAACGAGCTCCGCCGCAATCCGGACAAGGAATTTCGTCCATGAAATCTTTCGCCCAGCGTTTTATCGACGCGGAACCGCTTTCATCGTATTGATTTTTAATAAATTGCGCGATACCTTCAAATTCAATTCGGTATTCTTTAGTAACGCCTAAAGTGGTCGACTCTACTAAAAATCGATCTTTTCCACCATTTAGAATTATATCAATCGCTTCCGCAGAAATTTTCTCAATCGGATCGGTTAGTTTAAAACCAAATTTTTCGCCGATGGTTTCTAATTGTTTGAAAATCCAGCTTTGTTTGTACGGACCGAGCGGCAGGAATCCACCGTCTTTAATCGACATTTTAGTGTCTAGAACAATTTTTTTGAAGTTTATTTCGTTAATCGTTCCCAAGCCATTGCAGGTTTTGCAAGCTCCTTTCGGGGAATTAAACGAAAAGAGATTTGGCTCCGGATTTTCGTACGATATTCCTGTGGTCGGACACATTAAATTCCTACTGAAATAGCGAATTTCATGGCTGTCTTGGTCTAAAATCATTAAGACGTTTTCGCCGTGGCGCATCGCAGTATCAATACTTTGACTCAATCGTTTCTCTAGATCTGGAGAGCTATCTACCAACAAACGATCAACAACAATTTCGATGTCGTGTGTTTTGTACCGATCGAGTTTCATGCCGTGTACGATATCGCGTAACTCGCCGTTCACGCGTACTTTCAGAAATCCTTGTTTGGCAATTTGTACGAAGAGTTCAGCATAATGTCCTTTTCTCGCTCGGATCACGGGAGCCAAAACATTGATTTTCTTGCCGGTGAAATCTCTCAAAATCAAATCTTTGATTTGGTCGTCGGTGTAGCTTACCATTTTTTCGCCCGTATTGTAACTGTAAGCGTCGGCGGCACGGGCGTAAAGCAAGCGAAGAAAGTCGTAGATTTCTGTAATTGTACCAACGGTTGAACGCGGACTCTTACTCGTTGTTTTCTGCTCAATGGCAATTACTGGCGAAAGTCCGTCGATTTTATCTACATCTGGACGTTCCAAACCACCCAAAAACTGACGCGCATACGCCGAAAACGTTTCGATATACCGTCGCTGACCTTCGGCGTATATGGTATCAAAAGCTAACGACGATTTCCCCGAGCCACTTAGTCCGGTGATGACTACGAGCTTGTCGCGCGGAATTTTAACGTCTATGTTTTTGAGATTATGAACTCGAGCACCAATAACCTCTATATGATTTTCTACTTCAGGCATTTTTTTAAAAAAGGCAAAAATACGGCTAATCTTTGCTAAAAACTATCTCAAAAACAAAGCTTCAATTAAAATATTCACTCTTTTTTCGGCTAAAAGAAACGCGAATTATCGCGCTTTGTTGAACGTTTATTGATAGTAAAAATTCCGCGAAAGCGCTATAAAACAATTTACTTTTATTGATGTTCAATAGTCGTGAATTAGTCAATTGTTAAAGCTTTTAGTCGGTCGCGATACGCTTCTAAAGCAATCGATTTAGAAATAAAACCTTTGTACTGTTTCTTGTAAAGTACGGGTAAATATGCCAAACCAGTTAAGTCGAATTTATTCATTACGGCGGCCATCGACTCGTCGTTTTGAACCGAATACAAAACCGGTTTCATAATTTCCTGAACTTTCGTGTATTTGACTTTGAAATTACTGAAGATGATTTCGCGAATATCGTCGAAGTAAATCAATCCAATAAGTTCTTTTTCGTGATTCGTAACTGCAAAAATCGATTGGCTTGAGTGCGATACGTATTCTACCAATCGCTGCAAATTCTCATCTGGTTTCAAAACCATTTCATCGGGAATGATCAGTGAATTTAAATCAATAGTCGTAAGTATGTTTGAATCCTTATTTCCGGTGAACACTTGTCCTTTTTTAGCGAGATTTTTAACGTCAAGCGAATGTTTTTCAAATCGTTTTGCTACCGCTAAACTTATTGAAGAAACCATCATTAAAGGAACAATCAGATCGTAACCTCCAGTAATTTCTGCAATAAGGAAAATAGCTGTTAGCGGTGCATGAAAAACACCACTTAATATTCCCGCCATGCCCACAATCGTGAAATTTCCGATTGGTAGCGATTGAATTCCAAGAACATTGATCAGTTTCGCAAATAAAAATCCGGTGTACGATCCCATGAATAGGGAAGGAGCAAAGTTTCCTCCGTTTCCGCCGCTACCAATGGTTAAACCTGTCGCGAAAACTTTGGTAAACAAGATTAATCCAACGAAAATCAAAATAGCGAATTTGTTGTTTTCCCAAGATTCAAAGAGCGTTCCTTCGAGCAACAGCGCAGCCTTATCGGCAGAAAGAAGTCGAATACCTTCGTAACCTTCACCAAATAAAGGTGGAAATACAAAGATCAAAACAGCTAATAAACTCGAACCAATCAGTGCTTTTTTATAGGGTTTCCACCGAATTAACCCAAAGACACGTTCGACTCTTTGAAAATTCCGCATGTAAAAAACCGAGACAAAGCCCGTAAGTAAGCCCAAGCCAACGTAATACGGAACGTTCTTGTAGTTAAACGAATTTTCGGAATTGAACGTCAATAAAATAGTGTCGTCTAATATAATGGCCGACAAAATCGCTCCCGTGGCAGCTGAAATCATAATCGGTGTAAAAGCAGCAATACTTACATCGACTAATAAAACTTCAATAGCGAAAAGTACGCCGGCAATCGGAGCTTTAAATGCAGCAGCAATTCCTGCCGCCACGCCACAGCCAATCAATAAGGTACGTTCTTTGTAGCCAAGTCGGTATTGTTGGGCGAAATTCGAACCAAAAGCGGCACCGGTAATTACAATCGGACTCTCCAAACCAGCCGAACCTCCTAATCCTACCGTCAGCGAGCTGGTCATGATTTGCGCATACATTTGCTTTCGCGGAACAATTCCTGCTTTTTTGGCAACGGCATACAAAATCTGACTCGTACCTTTTTCGATGCTGCCACCGAGTAATTTTTTTACAACTAAAACCGTTAGTAAAATACCGATGATCGGAAGTAAACCGTTCACAAACCCGAGATGCAGCTTAGAACTCAAATAGGTGGCAATTTCGAAAACTTTGTGCGCAAATGTTTTAAGCACGATTACAGCCGCAGTAACCGAAATACCTACCAAAACCGCAGCCAAGAATATAAATTGCTTGGCAGTTAAATTGGCTTTGGCCAGATGTATCGCAAATTCAAACCGTTTTTTTATCGTTCTAATCATGAGTTAAAATCCTGCTGTGGCATCTTCGCCGCGCTTATCTGCTCCGGCGTGTTTGTTTCCAAGCGAATCTATAAAAATAGCATCAACTTTCCCAATAACGGGGCTTTCGCCAACTTTTATTTTATAACCTTTGTTTTCAAGAGCTTGAAAATGTTCTTTTGGAAAATTTCTTTCAAATAAAACCTCGTCGGGCAGCCATTGGTGGTGGAATCGCGGACTATCAATGGCAGCTTGAATCGGCATTTCGAACTGAAGTACATTTAGTAAAGTTTGGAAAACGGTGGTAATAATGGTTGAACCTCCGGGCGATCCTAAGGCTAAGATAGGTTTATTGTTTTTAAGCACTATCGTGGGCGTCATCGACGACAACATACGTTTTCCGGGTTCAATTTTGTTGGCACTGCTTCCGGTAAGTCCGTAGCTGTTTGGAAATCCCGGCTTGGCGCTGAAATCGTCCATTTCGTTATTCAAGAAAAAACCAAGTTCAGGTAAATACAATTTCGAACCGAATGCGCCATTTAGTGTGGTGGTAACGGCAACAACATTCCCAAACGAATCGGCTATGGAATAGTGCGTGGTTTCGTCGGATTCTGAAATCGTAATTGCACCCGCTTCGATATCCTTCGACACAGTGGCACGATCAAAGTTAATGCTGGCTGCCCGTTCTTTCAAGTAATTCGAAGCAGTTAATTCTGTAACGGGAACATTTACAAAATCCGGATCGCCTAAAAACTTGCTGCGATCTGCGTAAGCGCGTCGTTCTAATTCGGTTAGCAACTGAATGTATGTTAAGTTGTTAACGCGTAAAGTGTCTAATTTGAAATTCTCGAGCATGCCAAAAAGTTGTGCCAATGCTACGCCTCCCGACGAAGGTGGCGGCATGCTGCAAATCGTGTATTCTTTAAAAGGGAAGCACAGCGGTTTTCGCCATTTAGCACGATAGTTCTTCAAATCGTTAGCCGTGATTATTCCTCCTCGTTTTCTGAGTGCCGAGACTAATTTTCGGGCCGTTTTTCCCGAATAGAATTCGGCTGAACCGTTTTTGGAGATTCGTTCCAACGTCCTTGCTAGTGCGCGAAAGGTAACTCGATCGCCAATTTTATGCTCGATTTTAAAAGGAAGTTCTTTTCCAGAAACTTCAATGATAGTTTTTTGATGTGTTTGCCACTGTTGGTATTGCAGTGCCGACATACGAACGCCTTTGCGCGCCAAGCGAATTGCCAGTTTAAAGAGTGTTTCAATTGGTAACGAACCAAATTTCTTGTGAACTTCAAAAATCCCAGCGATAGTTCCCGGAACGCCAACAGCAAGCGCGCCTTTGGTACTTTTATCTGTATCTACGCTGCCATTCGCATTTAAGTACATGTTTTCACTTGCCTTTTCAGGAGCCAACTCGCGGTAATCTAACGAACCCACTGAACCGTTGGCTTGCGCATAAACCATAAATCCGCCGCCGCCAATATTGCCCGCGTACGGATACGAAACGGCTAAGGCCAATTCTACGGCAATCATAGCATCAAAGGCATTTCCGCCTTGTTTTAAAATTTCTGCGCCGATTTCAGAAGCTTCAATTCGTGCCGAGCTCACCGCAGCTTTCGAATAAATTTGCTGTTGCTGTGCGAATACTAGAAAAGGAAAAAGTACCAGTACAATTTGCCAAGACTTCATAATTCGTTCAACTTTTTTTCGCAGAACAATTGAATTTCAGGAAAAAACTTCGTGAATTCTTCTTCAAACAGAAAGTAATCGGCTGTAAGTTCTTCGGTAGCCGAACTCATGCCTGATAGAAACTTCGTTCTGGCGTCCATTTGTCGGAAAATATTCGATAATCCGTTAATCGATTCATACGAAAGCAGCCAATTGTATTTGATCATATACGGCACAATAGATTTGGCTTTAACCGTGAATAATTCGGCATTTTTATTGAGCAAATTGTAAAAGTTTTGCACGACTTCGTTGAGCGGCTTTTGGGAATACACGCTCCAGTTTTTTGCTAGGAAATGATCGTAATACAAATCTACAATCACCGGTGCATAATGATGGTACGACTTGTGTAAGCGTTTGGTGCTTTGCCTAAAAATCGGATGTGCATCGGTAAACGTATCGATTTCTCGATGCAGTAAAATACCGCGTTGTACGCCTTCGGGAAAATCTAAGTACGCCTTGGTGCGAATGCCTTCTGCAAGGAAATTTCCTAGCTGAACTTCGGTATCGCTGCCCGATAAATACAAATGTGCAAGAAAATTCATACGCCTAAATATAGCCTTTTTTTAATTCGGATAGTTACTTTTTTCTTTTCTAGGCACAGCGAAAACTTATATTTGTAAAAAAGTTAAAATCGATGACATTAATTAAATCTATTTCCGGAATCCGCGGTACTATTGGTGGTGCGATCGACGACAACCTAACGCCGATCGATGCTGTAAAATTCGCTGCCGCTTACGGAACATTTCTAAAGAAAACATTGGGTAAAGAAGACATCAAAGTGGTTATTGGTCGCGATGCGCGTATTTCCGGCCCCATGATTCACGCCTTAGTAGCCAATACTTTAATCGGTTTGGGAATCGACGTGATTGATCTCGGATTATCGACTACACCAACCGTCGAAGTTGCCGTTCCCTTAGAGAAAGCCGACGGTGGAATTATTCTTACCGCTTCGCACAATCCAAAACAATGGAATGCGCTAAAGTTATTGAATGATAAAGGTGAATTTTTGAGTGGCGCCGACGGTGCAGAAATTTTGAAAATTGCCGATGCGGGCGATTATCAGTTTGCTGATGTGGATTCGCTCGGAACGCTTACAGTGAACGATTCGTACATGGATATTCATATTGATGAAGTATTGAATTTACCGCTTGTGAATGTCGATTTAGTTAAAGAAGCAAAATTTAAAGTCGTTGTTGATGCCGTGAATTCCAGCGGCGGTATCATTGTTCCGAAATTATTGGAGGAAATGGGTGTTGAATGTGTGAAGTTGTATTGCACACCCGATGGTCATTTTCCGCACAATCCGGAACCTTTGAAAGAACATTTGTCGGAAATCATGAAATTGGTTGTGGAAGAAAAGGCCGATTTCGGAATTGTTGTAGATCCCGACGTAGACCGACTTGCTTTTGTATCCGAAAACGGCGAGATGTTTGGCGAAGAATATACGCTCGTTGCCATAGCCGATTACATCTTGTCGAAGAATCCTGGAAATACCGTTTCTAACTTATCGTCGTCTCGTGCTTTGCGCGATGTTACGCTAAAACACGGCGGAACCTATTTTGCCAGTGCGGTTGGCGAAGTGAATGTTGTGGAACTGATGAAAAAACAAAATGCGGTGATTGGCGGAGAAGGCAACGGCGGAATTATTTATCCGGACTTGCATTACGGACGCGACAGCATTGTTGGAATTGCTCTGTTCTTAACACATTTAGCCGAAAAGAAAATGAAAGTTTCGGAACTCAGAGATAGTTATCCGGCGTATTTTATGAGTAAAAATAAAATCGAACTCACGCCTAGCATTAACGTGGATGCGGTTTTAAAACAAGTAGAAGGTAAGTACCAATCGGAAGAAGTTTCTACTGTGGATGGTGTCAAGATTGATTTCGAAAACTCGTGGGTGCATTTGCGCAAAAGCAACACCGAACCGATTATTCGAATTTACACCGAAGCAGGTTCTCAAGCCGCAGCAGATGAACTTGCAATTCGATTTGTATCGGAATTAAAAGCTTTCGCTAGAATTTAAAGAACGATTGTTATTGCGAACGAAAAAGCCTCCAAATCGGAGGCTTTTTTGTGTTCTAATTTATAATTCCATTTTCTTAAGTTCTTCGTAACTGCGGTTTAAACGACGAAGCAATATTCCGTAAATCAATTTGTAAATCAGCCAGAATATAAGCGTTAACACCGCGGTGATCAGAATCAAAATGATTATTGCTGTGATCATTACCGTCAGAGGCATTTGTCCGTTACCGTTGTGCATCACACTTTCTGTGGTGTAACCGTGGTAAAATCCGAAGCTACAAACAACGATAAAAAGTACAGCGAAAGAAATTAGGTTAAAAGCAATATAACGTTTTACGACACGTCGGGTGTTAATGATGTTGGTAATGAGTTCTTTGGTACTGCTTACAACAGATATCTTGCGGTAATTCTGATAAAAACGATAAATAAACCAAACAACGACAAGGTAAAACACAATACTGCAAGCCATGTAAAACTCGTAAATTCCCCATTTCTGTAGTAACTCGCTACTTTCGTCGTGCGCTTTACTCAGCGAAAGCGTGATTCCCAAAACAATACCCAGCAATAGTTCGCAAATGGAAACGAAAAAAATCCATTTCACAATCGACGACGATCGCAATTTCAGCATGTTGCTCAACTCATTTTCACCGATTTGCGTGAACGAGTTGGTCGACTTTTGCCAGTCTTTCTTTAATAAATCCAATCCTTCCATCTGCTTGCTACGGATTTAATATTTTTTTCAATTTCCCCTTAATTCGATTCATCTTTACACGTGCGTTTACTTCTGAAATCCCCAGCGTTTCGGCGATTTCATGATAATCTTTGTCTTCTAAATACATGAAAACTAGAGCTTTCTCAATGTCGTTCAACTGTTGCACCGCGCGATACATCAGCTTAATTTGCTCTTCTTCTTCATAGTTGTACTGCTCTTCTTTGATAAACAAATTGGCCGTTTCAACATCCGAAGTTTGAATGCTGCGCTTGTCTTTTCGGTACAAGGTAATCGCGGTGTTTAAAGCTACCCGATACGCCCAAGTCGAAAATTTACTTTCGCCTCGAAATTTTGGGTAAGCTTTCCACAATTGAATCGTAATCTCTTGGAAAAGATCTTTGTGCTGATCTTCGTCTTGCGTATAAAGCCGACAAATTTTGTGAATCAAATTCTGATTCATTTTCAGCTTCTCTACAAAGTCTTTTTCTAAAGATTGCTCCATCATTCGATTAGTAGGTTTTCACGCATTTTTGTTACAATTCCGCTTTAGATTTTGTCATTTCGATTTGAGGCAATCAATAAATTAATAAACTTTCCGTAGCTGGAAATTCCGTCTTTTTGACTGTTGAATTTAAGGAAATTATCGTAAAAAGTTTCGAATATTTTTTCCACGAAAGTGGACTTTCCCTTCCAAAACGCATCGGCTTCTTCAAAATTTCGAAGGACTCCCTGATTAATCGATTTCTGATAGAAATTTAAAACAACCGGATTCTTAAACTTCCACATATTCAAACAATAGCGCAAGGCTGTGGCATGAGCCGCATACTGCAAGTGTAAATCGGTTGCCGCTGCCGTAACTTGAAAAGCGTAAAAATTACATTCACTTTCGCTACCAACACCCAGCTGATGCGCTATTTCGTGCGCAATCGTAAAACTTCGGTTAAAGTTAGGCGACTCGTAATTGTACTGCGCTTCGCCTGAAAACGGATTCAAATAGCCCGTAAATCCCATGTAACTTAAGGCCAAACTGTACGACGACTTTTTGACACTTGGCGTTTCATAGTTCAATGCGTAATCGGGTAAAAACCAGTATTTCAAAACAGTATTTTCAACCGCTGCATCTGAAACGGTTTGCCGAACGGCTGTTGATTTATTCTTAGTAATTTCAAATTGCAGCCGATTGCTTTCGCGAATCAGTTTTCGCGTTAACGCATGCAATTCGGTATCGCTGTATTCCAAATTCCAGTTTTGTTTTTCAGCGAGCGAAGGTCCGTAGTAGTTGAACGCCCACAGTACGTGAAACAGCAAATACAAAGTGGCGCACCAACGCAGCAACAACGGAAATACAATTTGAATGAACTTTTTCCGGTTCCGAATCGTTGAGATTAACAAGTACAATCCTAAAAGGGTGTAGGCAATATCGCCAATCGAAAACGAAAAATAGCCCGTAAACGTTCGGAAAGTCGTAGCGATTTTGGGATAAAAGCTCGATTGATAGAACGCAATAAAAGAATTCGAGTTGCCAAGGATTTTCACAACTAGCACAACAACAAGCAAATACGAAAGGCTACGCACTAAATTGCCGTAGCGTGGGCTGTACAATTCTAAAAACTGCTTTAATTTCTCGACCTGCTTCACTTGCTTGTTGTATTTTCGTGGCTCAAACCGCCATTTTATGAACGAGCAAGTTAGAAATTTAGTTCCAAACCCGATTTGGAAAAACTTCGCAGATTTAAACGCTGTGCCACGACCGTCGAAACAAGAAGCCCGAGTGATTGCTTTTATGCAAGAATTTGGCAAAAAGTTGAACTTGGAAACCTACACCGACGAGGTTGGTAACGTCATTATAAAAAAACCGGCGACATCAGGTATGGAAAATCGGCAAACTGTTGTGCTGCAAAGCCATCTGGATATGGTGCACCAGAAAAATGCCGAAACAGTTTTCGATTTTCAAACACAAGGAATCGACATGTATGTGGATGGCGATTGGGTTCGAGCGCGCGGAACCACATTGGGCGCCGATAACGGACTAGGTGTTGCCACCATCATGGCTGTTTTAGAAAGTACCGATTTGCCGCATCCGACTATCGAAGCACTGTTTACTATTGATGAAGAAACGGGAATGACAGGCGCCATGAATCTGCAAGGCGGTGTGCTCACAGGCGATATTCTCCTAAATTTAGATACCGAAGAAGACGATGAAATCGACATTGGCTGCGCCGGCGGATTAGACGTTACCGCACAAGCTGTTTACAATTCGGAGCCTACGCCCGAGCATTCGCTTGCGTTTAAACTTATCGTGCGTGGTTTACAAGGCGGACACTCCGGTATGGACATCCACAAAGGTTTGGGTAACGCCAACAAAATCATAAACCGATTGCTGTTTGGCGGTTTCGATAATTTTGGTTTGCAAATTGCGAGTATTGTGGGCGGAAGTTTACGCAATGCTATTCCACGCGAGAGCGTAGCGCATTTTGTGATTGCACAGTTGTACGACGGTGCTTTTCAATTAGACATTCAGGAAATTATAGACGATATAAAAACCGAATTTGCAACCACCGAACCGCAGTTGGAAATTGAATTGGTTCCGGCCGAGCTACCCGAAACGGTTATGGATGTAGCAGCGCAAGAAGCAGTATTGCGCGCTATTTATGCTGCGCACAACGGCGTGTATCGCATGAGTGCCGATATGCCCGATTTGGTGGAAACCTCGAATAATATCGCCAAAGTAACCATTGAAAACGGACAATTGAGCATTCAGTGTTTAACGCGCTCGTCGGTTGAAACTTCGAAATACGATTTAGCTAATGCCTTGAAATCGGCTTTTGAGTTGGCGGGTTGCGAGGTTTTGTTCTCGGGCAGTTATCCGGGTTGGAAGCCCAAACCTGAGTCGGATATTGTGCAATTGCTCGCTAAAACGTACACCGATTTATTTGGTTCGAAACCGCGCGTTGTGGCGTGTCATGCCGGTTTAGAGTGCGGAATTTTAGGCAAGAATTATCCAAAGATGGACATGGTTTCGTTTGGTCCGACGATTTTAGGAGCGCATTCGCCCGACGAGCGTGCCTCGATTACTTCGGTACAGAAATTCTGGAAATTATTTTGCACGGTTTTGGAGAACATTCCGGAGAGGAAGTAAGGTGTTTTTTTTAAAGTANCTAAACGGGAAGGGGAAAACGGGTTTATCCCTACAAAGAAAAAACGAAAGTTGGTTACGGGAAAACCGTAAATTTTTGAGAGATTTGGAGATTTAAAAATTGGGAGATTTGCCTATATAATTTAGATAGTGTCTTAAACCCGCGCTTTAGTTTTTGGTATGGAGTGGATNTTGAAAAAAAATCGACATACGGTTACGGGTTTTCCGCATATTTTTTAAGTTGTCCGAAAACAGTGCGTATTTGATTGCTCGAAAGCTTATGATGATTCGTTAACTGGTAACGATTTTCGCGGCCGTGACTGCAATGAAAATACGGCCGTAACCGCGGTATGTGAAGGCGGTTTTGGAGCAGCGACCAGCGGAAGCTGTTACAAAAGCGTGCCTGAATTACCGCAGTTAGGCTGTATTGCAATGAAAGGCGCGAGATGCCGCCCAAAAAATAAAAAATTTCTAAATATTTGGCTGAGGCGTAGTTCTCAAGTAGGATTTTATACGCTTGTGTCCTTTTGGGAATTTTTCAGGTATCTCATCATCATTCACCTGCGGCGTTATGATAACATCCTCGCCGTGCGACCAATTGACAGGTGTGGCTACTTGATACTTCGCTGTTAATTGTAGACTGTCGATAACGCGTATGATTTCGTTAAAGTTTCGGCCGGTTGAAGCAGGATAGGTTATAATTAATTTTATTGTTTTATCTGGTGCAATGATCAATACTGATCGCACTGTCGCCGTGGTGCTTGCGTTGGGATGAATAAAGTCGTAAAGAGTTGAGATACCGCGATCAGGATCGGCGATAATCGGAAAATTTACAGTCGTGTTTTGAGTTTCGTTGATGTCGGGTATCCACTGATGGTGATGTTCGAGTGTATCGACACTTAGCGCTAATACTTTGACGTTTCTTTTTTGAAATTCATCATGCAGTTTGGCTGTTGCCCCTAATTCGGTTGTACAAACCGGCGTAAAATCGGCAGGATGCGAAAATAGTACTGCCCAAGAATTTCCTAGGTACTCGTAGAAATCGATGGTTCCGAAAGTGGTTTCGGCAGTGAAGTTTGGGGCGGTATCGCCCAATCGTAATGTTGCCATTTGTGTGTAATTTAGGTTAAACAATTTGAAATAAAAAAGTCCGCTAATGAATATCGGCGGACTTTTTGTAACTGTTATAACAGCACCGATATCTACAAACTATGATGATAGCAGCAACAGCAGCAAACAAATGTTTGTGCAAATGCAGTACGAGTTGTAATATGTCGATTTAAGCTGGTCATATGCTGATGTGAAATTAATTTATTAGGTAGGAAGTTGAGTAAAGTTTACAATAATCTTAACGTTGTACAGATTATTATAACACAAAAATGTTGAATTGTTTTAAAACACAAAATTTCTATGTGAATTGTGATAAGGAACAACATAAAAAAAGCCGATTTCCTTTCGAAAACCGGCTCTTTTGGACAAACATCAAGAATTAGTATTTCAACTTCGCGCTTAATTCAAACTCGTCGTTGATTGTTTTATCGCCCAAGTTGCTGAAGAAGCTTCCTGAACCGTATTTGATATCGTATTTAGTACGGTCTACGTTAAAGTTTGCTGTAGCTGTACCGTTAGCAACTTTCAATTCGAAGTTCACTGAATTTGTGATTCCTTTGATCGTTAAGTCAGCAGTTACAGAATAAACGCCAGCCGATTTCTCGCCGATTGATTTGAAAACCAATTTAGCCGTTGGGAATTTCTCTACACCGAAGAAATCTTCGTTTTTCAAGTGACCTTCCAAGTTTTCTTTACCTTGACCAGGCTTTAAGTCGGTTACTGTGATCGACGTCATGTCAACCGTAAAGTTACCGCCAACTACTTTCGAACCTTTGAAGATAAGTGTTCCTTCTTTCAAGCTAACATCGCCTGAGTGTGAACCCGTAACTTTTTTACCTACCCAAGAAACGGTACTTGCTTTTACATCGACTTTTTTAGATTGAGCAACTGTTGTTGCTGTAGCGAATGCGAATAGGCTTAAAGCCAATAATTTGATTGTTTTCATTGTTAAAATTAAGTATTAAAATGGTTTAAAATATGTTCAATTTGGTTTGCAAAATGCTCTTTGTCGCTTGAACTGAGCTTTGAGAGCAATTCGGCTTCTTTTTGCGCGAGTATCGGATCTATTTGCTCGAGAAGTTCGAGTCCTTTAGCGGTGATACATACTTCTATTTTACGTCGATTTTCCTCGCATACAGTCCGTGTAACAAGTCCTTTTGCCAGCAGTTTATCGACCAAGCGCGTCGTATTACTTGTTTTGGAAATCATTCGTTCCTGAATCAGGCACATGTTAGCAGGTTTTCCTTGTTGCCCGCGTAGGATTCGCAACACATTAAATTGTTCTGCAGATAAATCGAACGATTTAAACTTAATGGCCAAAGATTCGTAAAACGCATTTGCAAGACGCATCGTATTCACAATCAGACGCTTGTCCTGATTTTGAATTTTACTAGCTTGTTGTGTTAACTCTTGCATATACAATATTTGTAGATACAAATGTATAAACCTAAATTAGATTGTTTACTTTTGGTACGCTAAATTTTCGTTAAATTAATTTTATGGTAGCTCATCTCAATCAATCAGACTGGAAAGCAAAGCTCTCAGAATCTACAAATCCACAAATTATCGACGTTCGTACAGCCGAAGAAGTAGCCGAGGGTTATATTCCGGAAATGATACATTATGATATTTACGGAGGTCAGGAGTTTATTTCTGCGTTGGAATCGTTAGATAAAACGCGTCCGTACTTTGTATATTGCAAGTCTGGCGGCAGAAGTGCACAAGCTTGTGATATTATGCAGGCGCTCGGATTTACTGAAACGTACAACCTGCTTGGTGGTTTTTCATCGTGGACAGGACCAAAAGAAATTTAGTTTTTTTCTTTTTAATAGTCTGATTGTTAATATTTGTTTCTATTTTTGATGCGGTTCCCCAATTAACCAACCCAACACAATGGAAGCAAACTTAAGTTCTGGATCGCAATGGAGACGTTCTATTCTTGCAGCTGCTTTAATTCTATGCGCTTATTTCAATGTAGCAGATAACTTTTACATCCAAATTATCTTGTATGTGGCAAGTGTCTATTTAATCTTGACTGCAGTCTTTAAAATTTGTTTAGTTTACAAGATTTTTGGAGTCGACGCATCTAGGCAGCGCCGCTCAGGTTCAGGAATGTATTAGTCTGGATTTGCCAACGTTTCAAACAATTTAGCGTGCGCGGAAAGCAGTCTATTTCTAACTGCAATTTCGGACAAACGACTGCTTATCAACGTATTTTCGCGGGTATTTAAAAGAAACAAAGAGCTTTCGCCTGCCTCAAATAAACGTATTTCTGCATTGAGCATTGTGCCGGTATCGCGAACTAATTCTCGCATCAGCGAAGCTTGCTTTTCTAAAGAAATAATTTCCGTTTGAGCCGCTTGAATTTTATTTTCTAACTGTCGCGTCTCAAATTTTAAAGACAAATTAGCATCCGTTAAAGCTAGTTTTGCGCGTTGCAAGTTTCCGCGTTCTTTTCTGATAAATATTGGAAAATAGAAGTTAAATCCTACCTTATAATCATCGAATCGTTTTGACGCGTCGAACGAGTCGGGCTGAAACAAGTAGCTGTAGCCAAAATCGGCCCGTGGTAATAGTCGGTTAGCAGCCAATCGGCGCTCAATTTCCAGCATTTTTACTTTAGTTTCGAGCGCCTGAACCTTCGGATGCTGATTTAAATCAACGTTATTGGTGATCATTTCGTTGGTTTGTAAAACTTCCGAAATACGTTGTTCTGTATCGGGTTCTGGAATCATATCTTCAGCCAGTTCCAACGGTACATTGTTTTCAATCCAAAGAAAATTACTCAGTTCTAACCGCGCTTTAATTAATTTTAGTTTTGAATCTTCTAAAGATAAATTTCGGTTCACTACCACGATTCGCGCTTCCGTACTATCGATAACTGGTTTATCGCCTTCCTGAATTAAAATTTTGATACCGTCTAAACGAATTTTAGCATTTTTGGCAAATTCCTGATAGAGTTCATATTCGCGGTACTGACGCTGCCAGCTGAAATAGGCTTCGGCAGCCTCCGACAATACGGCAGTAGCCATCAGATTCCGATCGGCGCGACTCAAGGTTTGTTGCAACTTTGCTTTCCGTAAATCGGCCATTCGCTTGTTGATAAACAAATCTTGTGCAATCGGAATCGATATGCCTACGTTGCCCAAACCTGTTGCCGGAACAAGGTTTTGCGGGTTTAAATACTGTCCGTTATTGTCGTCGATTCCGGCTTTAATTTCGATTCCGTACCAAGTCGGAATTTTAAACGTTCCGTTAAAAACATTGTAATAGGTACTTCCTTTAAAATCTTTGCGCTCGAAATCGGCTTCCAAAACCGGATCAAAAGCGCCGCGTGCCGTCATTAAAGCAGCTTGTGCAGCAGATATTTCTAAATCAGCACTTTTCACCAAAGGATGAAACTTGCGTACAAATCCCATATACTCCTCAAACGACATGATTTTGGGATTATCCTGCGCAAAGGAAAGTTGTCCGATTAAAGCAAACAGTAACAGTCGTACTTTCATTATTTACCGTCTTTTTTCGGAGTTGAAGAATTCGACTTAATATCAGAACTAGCCCCTTTGTAGTAATTCGGCGGGAATCCGTTGAGGCGTCGCCAAATTTCAAACCAAACCGGCACCGTTTCCAATAAGGCAATGGTTTGCGCTCCCGAACCAATCGCTAATTGCGTGGGCCACTGCTGGTCGGTATTATCCGGAGCAATAAGCACGCGGTATTTTCCGTTTTCGCTGATGAAATTTTCAATAGCTACAACAGTTCCACCAAAAGTTCCGTAAGACATATCCGGCCAGCCCGAAAATACGATAGTAGGCCAACCATCAAACCAAACACGAACTTTTTCGCCGCGTTTAATCAAGGGTAAATCGATTGGCGAAACAAAAGTTTCAACGGCAATTTCGAAATTTTGCGGCATGATACTTACCACCGGAGTTCCTTCTTTTATAATTTCGCCAACACCCGACTGTAATGCGCGGTTTACATAACCGTCCTGCGGAGCTAATATGTAATACATGCCGTTTCGAATGTTGTAATTAACGTATTGATTGTCGAGCTTGTTGACTTGCGCCTCGGTGTCAAACTGACTACTTTTTGCCGTAAACTGGTCGCTTTCAACCTTAGCAATCTTTTCCGCGTATTCGGATTCCAGACGATCTAATTCGACAATAGCATTTATCAGTTCATTTTTAGACGCCAAAAATTTGTTCTCAATCGTGATAATTTTAGCTTCCATTTCCTGCTGTTTCAATCGCTTTTCTTCGACATCTGTAACAGGTTTTAATCCGTCTTTATTTAAGGTAACTGCTCGATTGTACTGCGTGTTTGCAATGCGCAGCAGCGTTTTTGTAGCAACTAAATCGGTACTGTCGCTTTTGATTTTTAGTTTTGCTTGCAGTACTTTGTTACGTGCTTGTTCTGTTTTGAGTTTTAACTCTCTTAAGATTGCGCCTTTCTGACCTTCAAGCGCAACAACTTTTTGCCCGTAAGAAGCTGCCGCCGATTTCTTGGCATCGCGTTGATTCTTCGTGTTTTCCACTAGGTTCGGATCCAAATAATCTTCTTTAACCTCGCTGAGATACACAATAGTATCGCCTTTTTTAACAAATTGGCCTTCTTGCACATACCATTTCTCAATACGTCCGGCAATGGTTGTATGAATGGTTTGCGGACGTTGACCCGGTCTCAAGGTCGTTACAGAACCCGTTCCGGAAATGTTCTGTGTCCACGGCAAAAACATGAAAATGATCAGGATGATTCCGAAGATCGCCATGAAACGATTCAGAATTTTATAATGCGGACGGTTTTCCAAGCTGCGAACTGTCTTAAATCGCTCTGCCTGTGGAATATATACGGAGTTTTCTTTAGATAAATTCAGCATCTTAAACTAATTTTTGATCGTTAATGATTTCACCTTTAGACATCGAAACTACTCGTGTTGCCTTCGACTTCCAATACTGATTTTTCGACGTAACGATAACAGTCCAACGGTTTTTCTTATCCATGATAAAGTCGATAATCTCTTTGGCAATCGGCTCATCCATAGTGTCGGTCGGATCTTCATAAAACAACACCAATGGCTTACGAACGATACTTCTTGCAATCAGAATTTTCTGCGCATTCGAAGAAGAAAATTGCTTTCCATCGGGAATAAGCATGGTATCTAAACCGTCGGGTAGCGACTTAATTAAGTCTTTCAATTTTACGGCTTCGATGGCGTATTTCAGATCGTCTTCTTTAATGTCTTTATCTCTAAAAGTAATGTTCTCTAAAATAGAACCTTCAAAAAACGTCTCGCGTTGTACTATCGTCTCAATACTATTTCGGTATTGTTGCAAATCGATTTTCTTATAGGTATCATCGTTGATGAATAAAGCACCGCCCGTTGGTCGTAAAATACCCGCCAATACGCGTATCAAGGTGGTTTTCCCAGAGCCGTTATTTCCTTCCAAGAAAATTTTCTCACCTTGATTAATCTGTAAATTTATGTCGCGAAGCGTGTCGACATCCGTTCCCGGGAAACGGAAATCCATGTCCTCAGCTTGTAACTGAATCTCGGTATAACAGGCGCTCACTTCATTTCGTTGTTGCTCTTCCATTTCCATATCGGTAACTTGTCCGATTTTTTCCACGGAAGTGAGTACATCGTAAAAAGTCTCCAAGCCAATAACAATCTTCTCCACAGAGCCGATAACAAGAAGAATAATGATCTCCGCTGCCACAAACTGTCCAATGTTCATTTGCATGTTCATAACCAGATATCCGCCTACCAACAACAAGCCTGCCGTGATTATGATTTTAAAAACAATAAGTTGGCTGTATTGCGACTGAATAACTTTAAAGTGTTTTTCGCGATACATGAGATACTCATCGGTGAGTTTATCGTTTTTTTCCATCGCAAAGCAAAAGTGCTGGTACTTCTTGAAACTATAGTTGTTTCGGGCAATTTCTTGCAACCAACCAGCAACTTTATACTTGTATTTCGATTCGTACATCGATGTGTTTAAACCGCGCTTGTATGAAAACTTAAAGATTAAATAGAGTAGGAGCGACAATAAAATGCCAAACAATAAAAAGTAAGGATGGTACAACGAAAGCAAAATCATACCAAAGGTAATCTGCAAAATGGCTGCCGAAAAGTCGAGCAACAGCTTTGAAATACCTTTCTGAATGGCCAACGTATCAAAAAAGCGGTTGGCCAGCTCTGGTGGATAAATCTTATAAATCTCAGTGAACTTGATTTTTGGCAAGCGCGCTGCAAATTCGAACGACGAGCGAATAAAAATCTTTTGCTGCAAATTTTCGGTAATACGCAACTGCATCAGCGACATGAGGCCGCCCAAAGCCACGCCAATCACTACAATTATAATCAATACGACCAGCGAAGCGCTCACGCGACCCGATTGTAAAAAATTGATGATGCTTTGAATACCGAGCGGCAATGAAAGCGAAATCAGACCGGCAATTATGGCATACGCAAAAATCTGAATCACGTCTTTGCGATCCAATTCAAGCATGCTGTATAATCTTTTTAAAGGCGTCATATTAATTCTGAATAGTATTAGTGATTAGATGGGTGTAAAATTCGGAAACCGACTTTCCGCTGTCTATGCTCGAAAGCGATTCCAAGTGTTCACTTAAAAAGTGTTGGTGGAGCGCACCTGAGATAACGGTCGATACCAAGCTTTCTGCAAACGGATAATTCGGATTAATTTCCTTGATAATCGAAACAATACGGGCATTCAATCGCTTGTAAATCAAAAAGAACCCTTCTTTATTCTCCTGATCTACTTCTTTGGTATGCATTACTTTTGAAAATTCGGCTATAATAATCCGACTCAAAATAGCTTCATTAATGTGCGCGGTATCGGTGTCGTCGAGAACTTTTTCGGTTACAATTCCAATGGCAATTTTGAGTCGCACACACGGATCCTCGATATTGTTGGTTGCAAATACCAAGCGATATTCTAAATACGACCAATACCAGCTTGCCAAGTACAGCAGCAATTTATGTTTGTTTTCAAAGTAACGATATACCGAACTCTCGTTAGATTTAATTCGTTCGCCTAACTTCTTAAACGTAAAATTTTCAAAACCAATTTCATCAATAAGCAAAATACTTTCGCGAATAAGGTTTTTCCCCAATTCCGAAGTCTCCGGATCTTTGACAAACGTTTTTTGATGTACCTGCAATCGGATATTTGATATAAGCTCTCGCATTCTCAAATTATTTAGCGCAAAATTAATAGTGTTACTATCGATTTGTCATAGTTTAACTTTTATTTATCGTTTTTTGGGCGTTCCGGCGGGTCGTTCCTCCGGCGCCGTCGGGCTATTCGCTTCAATTCAAACGCGTTGTTTTGCTTTTTGCAGCACAAGTTTCGGCTTCTGAGGTCGCCGGCACTTCTGCGCAAAAGCAGCAAACAACTTTGTTTTCATTTCCGCTGCTATCCCTAACGCAAAGTTGCAACTCGTATAAAAATGCGACTTAACATAGCATTCGACAAAAATTGGTTAACGGTTACACGTGTTTGTAGAAAAAAACTATTTAATAGTTAAATTTTGGTATTGTTTTTTTGATTTATAGTGTGAAATTTGTCTAAACACAAAATCAAAATATCATGAGTACAAACAACGATAGTGGACGAGTTATTACATTAGAAGAGGCTTGCCAGTACACGCACGCATATCAGTCTGCAAATCCTAATGCAATTTTCTCATATTATGTGAGTACAGAAAACTTAAATCTGATATTGCAACAATCAGGTTGTGTAGGCCTGCGCATTTACAATGGTTATAATTTGCAAAGTAAACAAAGCAATATTGTTTTAGTTGGGGTAGATGAAAAGGGAAATGATATGACAAATGGTGTTTTATTAGATGAATTTGTATCATGCCCTCCAAGCTGCCCAACTAGCAGTCCATTAATGAAAGATTAAAAAAATTGCAGAATATCTTTTTGTATTTAGCGTTATTAGCCGGAGTTCTTGATGTAGCCATGTTATTTTACGTTAAAAAAACGGCTATAAATTCAGGACCTTTTACACCATTTATTTGGTTAATAGGTTTTTCAACTTTTTACGAGTACTTTATTACGCATCTACTATATACAGACGCATACTACTGGTTTCAAATTTATCCGTTTTTAAGTTTTTTGGCAATTCATTACTTCTTTAATAATCTTTTGAAACCCAAATACCAAAAGCTCTTTAAGTGGCTTTTTATCGGTTTCATCGCTGTTTATATATGCTCGCTTTTTGTTTGGATCAATAAAAGCACCATGTATCTTGCTATGGCAATTAATAGAACATACATCACACTTTTCATCTTTTTATCTGTAGCATTGTGGTTCCGCAAATTAATGGACGATTTAAAAGATTGGAATCTTTGGCATAATCCTAATTTTTATTTCATCCTGTCGCTTACGCTCTACTATGCGAGTACCTTGTTTCTATTTCTTGCCAGTAACTTCATACTTAAAAGCTCCCTACAGTTTACCAGCTATTGGCAGATAAACGCTTTCGCTGGAATTTTCTTCAGACTTTTAATTGGTTTTGGTATATGGAAAATGAAGACGGACTAGTAATTTTCTTCTGGATTGGCACCTTAATCATGATTTCCATGACGCTAGGTGTTTTGCTAATTGCTTTAATTTACCAAAGAAAAGTTCTGAAAATCAGACAAGCCGAGTCTGAGAATTTACTACGTGTATCGCTCGAATCAGAAAAACGAGAACGCAAACGCATTGCAGAAGATTTCCACGATGGTGTTAGCGGCGATATGATTACCATACGCAACCACATCTCACAACTGGAAACAAAAATTCAAGATCAAGAAAGTCGTGCCGTTCTATTTGGGGTAAAAACATCGGTTGAAAACATGCTCGCCGAAGTGAAAGTAATCAGCTATAACCTAATGCCGCCTTTGCTTGATACACTCGGACTAGTGCCAACCCTAGAAGATTACTTCGAACGAATTAAAAAATGGAGTTTACTTACCATTCACACCGATTTTTATCAGCGCGATATTCCCGTTTCTGCCTCTAATTCCTACGAACTCTATCGAATCGTGCAAGAATTACTCGGAAACATGCTCAAATACGGCAATGTTACTGTGGTTCATTTCAGTATCAAGAAAATAGATTCCTTTCTGGAACTTGAAATCAAAGACAACGGTTCACCATTCGACTTTTTTGAAAATCTAAAAAAATCAAAAGGCATGGGACTTAAAAACATTCTTTCGCGAAGCAAACAAATCGGCGGTAAAATCAAACAAAGTTCCTCCGAAACCGGAAATGTAATTCAAATTCGTTTTCCAGCGAGCGAACACGAAAACTGATTTTTTGTAATCTGCTATTCATACTACTAAAAGAGCCCTTGTCGATTTCAGTAAGTATCATCTCCAAAAAATCCTTCATTTTAACGAATAAAAAAAGCGGTACTAAACCAAAGTACCGCTTTTTTTGTGGAGTCGCCGAGAATCGAACTCGGGTCCAAACAAGCAACCAAAAAACTTTCTACACGCTTATTTACCGCTTAGATTTTCGATGTTTGGCTTGGCCGGTAACCGCCACCGAACACTTAGCTTCTGTTACTTCGATGTCGCTTAGAAGCATCGCAACACCTAGGTTTATTTTTACGATTTACCTAAACCAAATGCCATAAACCAAGGCTTTTGAGGTAAATCCTGCTTTCCTACCTGGTAGGACGAGGCTAATCTTACTAAACTTCAGATTATGCAGCAAGAGCGTAGTTTCCTTCGCCGTATAAAAGTGTGAAGCCTTTTATTAACGAGAATTACTCCAGTTCTCGACGTGCTTATTTTCCAATTCAACTTGCTGTCAAAACCAGTCGACCCCAAGTAAATTCGAGCCTGCAAATATAGTGCCTCTTTCCGCAGTACGCAAGTTTATTCCCCAGCCTCGCCATCAATCGGATAGTTTCCAAATACCGAAGCTAATTTAAACGACTGATACGGCACCTTGCTGTATTTGTTAGACAACGCAATGATGCAAACCGAGTCTTTACGCAACGTCACATACGAACTCGTATTCCCGTGCCACCAGCCGTTGTGGTAAAACATTTTTTCTCCCGTCTTCCATTCATACAAACGAATTCCGATACCGTAATTACGCGTTCCGCGACTTTCGTAACTGTAACCGCGATAAATTTCTTGCTTGTCGGCATCCGTAAAAAAATCATCCGAATAAGTCGCCTTGTCAAACAGTAGCAAATCGCGCGGCGTCGAATAAATGTTTTTGTCGCCGTACGTATCGTCTAAATGATCGAAAGCCAAACGCATCCTATTTCCTTTATAGGATTGGCAAACGGCTTCTTTGTCTAAATCATCGGTCATAACAAACGAATGTTTCATTCCCAACGGCCCAAAAATATACTCTTGCATCAGTGCAGGGTAGCTCTTTTGTGTTACTTGCTCGGCTATTAGTGCCAACAAAACATAGTTGGTGTTGCAATACGCAAATCGCTTGCCAATCCCTCCTTGCAACGGAATCGAAAACTTGTTGAAAATAGCTAAAACATCGCTGTTCTTAACCCGATTGCGTTTATCCCAAATTTCCTTCTCATCACACAAATACGCATAATTAGCTAAACCACTCCGATGTGTTAACAAATGCCGAACGGTCATTCCTACATACGGAAATGGTTTTAAATACTTGGAAACATCGTCGTCGAGTTGTATTAAACCTTCGTTTTTTAAACGCATGATCAGTGCAGCCGTCAACACTTTAGAAATCGATGCAATATGTATAGGTGTCTCGGCTTTTATCGAATCCCGACGCTCAAAACTTCCACAACCTTTGTATGCTTCGTAAATTATCTGACCGTTCTTCGCTACTAAAAAAGCACCACTAACCTGATTAGACAACCAATATTTCTTAAAAAACTGATCAACAACAGCAGCTTTCTCTTGTTTATATTGTCTCGATAAAGTTCTGAATGCCACCTGAAAAGGTTGCTCATGATCCGAATTACTCAAACGATCACGTGCATCTCCAACACAACTAGTCACTAAAACTAGCATCAACAAAATTAAATACCTCATAGTACAGGGGAGTATTAGAGCAAATATAACAGTCGAACCGCACTATTCACAGCTACTCGTGTTAATTTATGAACCAATGCTGGTTGAAATATTTTAGCCATTGCTTGTGTTATGAAATAACGATGTTATATTTGTAACATATTAAATTACTTTAGTTAGTATTTTGTAAACTACAACGATTTCGTTAATTTTTTAAAAATACAGCAAAGTACTTTAAACAACAACAACACAACTGTAATGAATTTTGAATACTGCTATGAAATTCGGAATTATTAAAGAACGAAAATCGCCGCCAGACAGACGTGCAGTCTTTAGTCCCGCGGCGCTCACCCAGCTTCGAGAACGCTATCCCGAACTCGAATTTGCTGTAGAATCTTCCGATATTCGTGTTTTTACCGACGAAGAATACCGCAACGCCGGCTTCGAAGTAACAACCGATTTATCCGACTGCGATGTGCTCTTTGGCGTGAAAGAAATCCCTGTCGATAACCTGCTGCCAAACAAAAAGTACTTTTTCTTTTCTCATACCATCAAAAAGCAAGCGCACAACCGAAAATTGTTGCAAGCCGTTTTGCAAAAAGACATCGATTTATACGATCACGAAACGCTGGTAAATGCCGAAAATAAACGCTTAATCGGCTTTGGTCGGTACGCCGGAATCGTTGGTGCCTACAACGGTTTACGCGCTTTTGGCTTGAAATACGAGTTATTCGAACTGCCAAAAGCCGAGTCGCTTTCCTGCAAACAAGCACTCGAAGAACGCGTAAAGCGATTAGTTTTGCCAAACATTAAAATCGTACTCACCGGACACGGAAAAGTAGCAAACGGAATCGAAGAAGTCTTGCAAATGGCTAAGATTAAGAAAATTAGCGTTTCCGATTTCCTTACCAAACAGTACGACAAACCCGTGTACGTACAACTAGACGTAACCGATTACTACAAAAGAACCGATGGTAAAGACGCTACTAAAGCCGATTTTTACCAAAACCCAAAAATGTACACCTCTGATTTTGAGCGCTTTTCTAAAGTTGCTGATGTGTATATGGCCGGACACTTTCATGCGACACAAAATCCGGAAATTCTCAGCCGAGAGCTGCTCAACGCTCCTACAAATAAGATAAAAGTAGTTGCCGATGTGTCTTGCGATGTCGACGGCCCGATTGCTTGTACGATAAAAGCCAGCACCATTGCCGATCCGTTTTTTGGATACTTGCCTTACACTGGCGAAGAAGTCGATTACAGACATCCGGGTGCCATAACAGTCATGTCTATCGATAACTTGCCCTGCGAATTGCCCAAAGACGCCACCGAAGGTTTTGGCGAAATGTTCATCGAAAACATCATTCCCGCCTTTTTTAACAACGACATAGATGGTATCTTGGCGCGCGCGCAAATCACGGCTAAAGGTTCGTTAACACAGCGTTTTCAATATCTGCAAGATTACGTAGACGAAGGCTGTGCACTCGAAAAACACTAATAACACTTCAAAAGCCGACTTTCAAGTCGGTTTTTTTTATCAATTTCTTCAATCAAAATTTAAGTTAAGGAGAGCAAATTTCTGGAGTAATTTCTTTTAGAAGCTATTCCTGCTATTCGCTGCAAGTCCGCGGTTTGGCAAGGGTTTGCACAGCTTTTTTGTTTGGCTTCCATTGGTCGCCAACAAAATAGCGTGCGCACAACTCGCCAAACCTGTGGGCTTTTCGCTGCTATCAGGGCTATTTCACAATCGTTACCATTAAAAGATTGTTCACAAGCAATACGTGTAAACGTTTTCAAACTCGAATTATAGTTCCGAGAATTCTCTTCCATAATAAAGTATCATCGTACTTTTTCAGCAACTTGTTCTTTTCATAAAAACGAAAAAGACCGCCCCCAAAGCGATCTTTCTCTGAAATAAAGAATAAAAAACTACTTTTTTAGTAAGCGAGAGGTTAGGGTGCCGTTTTCAGTTTTAACTTCCACAAAATAAATACCAGCGGCATACGAACTCGTGGAGAAAACAGTTTCGGAATTGTTCGGTTGAAAAACCGCAAGCAACTGTCCGATTTGATTATAAATGTTGATGCTTTCAATGGTCTTGTCCGACATAATCGTAACTAAATCGGTCGTCGGATTTGGGAATAATTTGAAAACTTCATAATCAACAGCTTCAATACTCAAATTAGTAGTACAACTAACCGACTTAGTACGAAACGATGTGTCGGTTGCACAAAGTGAATTTTCATGCACAACGTATCGGATATTTCCGGAGTAATTTCCAGACAACCAAACTAATGGAGTTGTTCCTGAAGCTAATACAGCTGTATTATTTGCATTGGAAATGGTTATGAAATCTGTTGCAATCGTAGTCGAAAAAGTGTACTGACGGTTGGCCGAAGCAGTCAAAACCGAAAAATCTCCCGTAATAGCAAACTCTTCTACAATCTGACTCGTATTGTTACAAGTGGGTACTACCGTTTCCTGCGGATATTGAAAATAAAATGCCTGTGAACAATTCGTTGGAATCGGCGTTGTAAAACTGCCTCCGGCTACCCATGGCGATTTCGTCGCTCCACAGTTCGTTCGAACCCACCAATAATATGTTTTATTCGGCTCAATATTATTGCCAGCATAAAAAGCCGAATTCGAGTTTATGTTAAAACTAGGTGTAGTATTAATGGTCGGAGCAACGTTGTTCAAACGCACCAATACATCGAATGTATAACCTGAATCATTTTGTATCTGCCAGTTTAGCGTTGCACTAATCGGACCTAACTCGCTCACTTGTAAGTTAAACGGCGTTGGGCACGTGGTGTCGGCTGCTGTGGTAAAACTACTTGTCGATGTCCAGTTGCTAAAGTTCGCTCCGCAATTCGCACGGATCCAATAGTAGTAGGTAGTGCTCGCCGAAAGACTGGTGATGGTTTTCGTTAATCCCGTGGCCGTTTCTTGCGGCACGGTACTGGCGGTTGGCGGTACCGAACTGGTACTGTAATAAATTTGATATCCATTACTTGGAGTCGCGCTATTACTCCAATTTAGTGTCGCCGAATTAAACGTCACATTTGTTGGCGCAGTAACGCTTGGCGTCTGGCACGGACTAACCGGTGCTGGACAACTAATTGTAGTACTTCGCGGCGTTAAAGACACACCGCAGTTGTTGTTTGCATGAAGGTAGGCGCGTATTAATCCTCCCGTTGCTCCAACAACAATTTCCATGGGTGTTGTTCCTTCTATTAAAACTTGGGTTCCAGTATTGTTTGTTATTGTCCAATAATCTGTAGCTACAGAACTTGCTAAAACGTAAGTTGTATTTGCCGACAGATTAAATACCGAGTAAGATCCAGTAGATGTTACAGCGGCAAGGGTCTGCGGACTTCCCGTACAGCTTGGAGTTACTGTATTTGTAGGTATTTGTCCGTTTACTGCATTGGTACAAAAAGTTGTTGCCGTTGTTGTAAAACTACTTCCCGAACTCCAAACGCTAGTTAACGAGTCGCAGATGCTCTGTACCCAAAAATAATATGTTGTTTGTGGTGAAAGCGAACTTAAATCGACAATATTGGTAAATGTACTTCCGGTCGGTACCGTACTATCCGTTGGTGGAGTAGGAGAGGTACTCACGTAATACACGTAACTTTCCAAAATGGCACTTTGAGGTGCTGTCCAAGAAATGCTCGCTGAATTTGAAGTGACGTTCGCTGTCTGAAGACCAAAAGGCGTCGGGCACGTTGGAGTAGAAGGCGTTGTAAAGGATATTGATGGAGTCCAATCACCTAAGTACACAATACAATTCGACCGAATCCATGCATAATAGGTGGTATTGCCTTGCAAATTCAAAAGCGGATAGGTCGTAACCGAACTACTCGTATTTGCGAGAGGAGTAGCCGTTAACAATGGAGTTTCTGAGCTAGTGCTCAAATAAACGTCGTATCCGCCAATGGGCGTAACACTGGAAGCATCCCAATCCAAAACAGCCGAAGTTGACGTTACAGAACCTACACTCAATCCGGAAGGTGGCGCGCAGCTGCTTATTTCGTCCTGACAGCTCACATATCGGTATCTAATCTCGCTATTATCTACTCCGCAATTTGCACTGGAGTGTACATAAAATCGAACAAGCGAACCACTGGTATTGTATGAATTCCAATAAACTGTTCCTTGTCCGTGTGCGTAAATACTCATGTCTATTCCATTAAACGCGGCAACTGTAATGTAATCCGTTGGAATACTGCTTTTAAAAGCATACGTTTTATTTGGAAGAATCGTGATTTTCGCATAAAAACTTGGACTAATCGGCAAATTTGTAATTTGCTGAAATCCACCACCGCATGAAATTGCAATACTGCTTGAATTTATTTCTCCATCGGGCGCATTTACACATTTATAAGGCAAAGTACTGACCGGACCACTACTAATCCACGGTCCAAATTGGCCGTCGCAAATCGAACGAACCCAAAAATAATACGTAGTGTTTGCCTCTAATGAACCGTACGAAACTTCCGTAGAAAATGTTTCATTAGTTTCTAAGTTGCTCGTGGGCGGCGTATTGGTTTGCGAAATGTCGTATTCATATCCTAAAGAAGGCGTTGGTGTAACTGCATTCCAACGAAAACCTAACTTATCGCTGTGCCGAATGTAAACTTCAATGTATTGCGGTGAAATACAATTGCTAGTCGATTGGTTGAAGAGCACATTTTGTGTCGCAGGCTCTAAAGGCAACTCTGCGGCAACTGTATCGATTTCAATTTGATTGATTTCCGTTACTTGCGCAACAGCTTTCATGTGTATTGATAAGAGCAACAACACGGCATAAAAACTCAATTTCGTAAAAAAGTACTTGTTCCGCATAGGATAAAAGTTAGAGAATATAATTACCCAAAAGTAGTTTCTATACCTACCCGCAATCCTACCACATATTACATTTTTTTCACAACCACGCACGCGCCGTAAAAGCTACAACTGAATCCGGTACATTTGCCAGTAAGGTCTCAAGTACATGCGAATCATTTTTAATTGGTTTTGGTTTTTAATAACGAGTGTGTCTTTCGCTCAAACACTTCACTTTGAGGCTATATCCACAAATTTCGACCTTCCATCTAAAGAGTGTTACAATATTGTAAAAGACTCCAAAGGGTATTTGTGGTGGAGCAGCGAACAAGGTTTAAGTATGTTTAACGGTTCAAAAATCAAAGTTTTTAATCGACTAAACGGTCTAGAAGATAAGGCCTCGTACGCACTTGCCGAGGACACCCAAAACCGTCTTTGGATTTACGGTGCCAACCGCACGATTTATTTCCATAAAAACGGAAAAATTTATAAAGCTCCTTTCAGTGATTTCATTAAAGCTAAAACAAGTTCTTTCGAAACACCCTACAGTTTAGATGTTACAAACAAAGGCAAAACACTAGTTATCAACACCAATAAGAGCACTTTTGAAGTCGACCTTCAGACCTACAAAGTTTCATCCTTTTCAAATTACACCTCTTACAACTTTGTCGCTTTCCAAAAAACCAACGAAGCCATAACGCTCAAGTCGTCTTTTGCTCACAATCCCGCTTCGAAAAACTCCCGTACCGTGGGCATAGTTGATGAGAACAACAAACTAATTCAAACAATCGATCTCACTAAAAGCAGCAACGAATTAATCAGCTCCCGTCCTGTCGTTACCCAAAAAGGCAACAACACTTATTTTGCCATCGACACGTATTTGGTTGTTCTCACGGGTAAGTCCGTATCACTGATCAAGAAATTTCCGCAGCGAATCTTGTCGATTTCTATCGATAAGCAAAATAATTTTTGGGTTGGGATGCGAAAAAAAGGACTGTTTCTTTACAAAAATTCCGATCTCAATTCGATGCCTACGTGCGCTCTGGCTGACTTATCCGTGTCGGGCATTCTAGTTGACGAAAATCAGGAAGTTTGGTGTACTACTTTAGAAAAAGGTGTGTTTCGGTGCCGAAATGCAAATTTTAAATGGCTGTCTGGTAGTCCCGAAAATTCGCAAACTTATGAGATTTTAAAAACGGTTGGTAACCGCATGTTTACGGCAAATAATCCAAAATCGATTGTTGAACTAAACAACTACAAGCAAATTTCCTACAATATTCCCAGATCCTTTTCTGAGATGTTCCTAGATATCGTCCCACATAACAATAAATGGTATATCGCAAGTCACCAGTACATTGCTGTAACCGATTCTAAATTTTCAAAGATCAAACTGCTTCAAACCAATTCAGGTTCAAATCAAAATGCGCTTAGTTTACATTTGGTCGATAAACAGTTATACTTCTTAAACATCCGATTCCTCGGTAAAATAAAAGGCACAGCGCTCGACACCGTAGCAACATTTCCGTTTAAGATAAGAAGCGGCTGCCACTTTGAAGGAAACAAATGGTTATTGGCATCGTCTGATTTGTTGTGTATATTAGACAGTAAAACGGGCGAAACTAAGCAAATCGCTAAAATGCCCGACCCAGTTACCTGCGTGTACTCCGATTCTAAAAATCGATTCTGGATTGCAACAAAAGGAAGTGGTCTTTATAAATTTCAAAACAATTCCTTACAAAAATACGTGTGCAACGGCCTCGAAGATGCGCTATACATTTCCGATATAAAACAGTATCCCGACAAATTTCTGTGGCTTTCAACTCATACAGGTATTTACAGGTTCGATCCGGATAAACTGTTACCTCGTGTCGAAAAAATCAGCAAAGAACAAGGATTTATCAGCAACGAAATTTATAGCACGGCATTCAATCACGGACTCTACTATGCCGCAACTTCCGAAGGTTTGTGCAGTTTCACTCCAGAGATTTTTAAAACCAGAAAAACGAAACCCCTTCTCTACTTTTCCGAGTTGCTCATCGACGGTAAAAAGCAAAATTTAAACTCTTTGCAAAAAGAAGTTCCCTATGGCATCAGTACTTTGTATTTTAAATTCGATGTTGTCGATTATCAAAATTCAAACCGATTTTTGCGCTATCAACTATCGGGAACCCAATCTAAAAACCGCTTGTCTTCGACCGACTATATCTCGTTAGATAATTTAAAACCAGGCAAATATCAATTCAAAGTATGGGTTCCTGCTACTTCGCGAAACCAAGCGAGCCATGCACTAGTAATCGAGTTCGAAATAGCAAAGCCTTTTTGGCAGCAGCTCGGTTTCATCATTTTTTTTATTGTTCTCGGTTTGGTAGCAATCACGCTCTTATTTCGCTTTTTGTTGAACCGATACAAGCAGAAAGAACACGAAAAAACACAGCTTCACAAACTTATTGCAGAAAGCAAACTAGCTGCAATTCAGGCGCAAATGAATCCACATTTTATTTTTAATGCCATTAACGCCATTCAAAATTACGTGCTAAACAACGAATCGGATTTGGCATACGATTACCTAACGCAATTCAGCAAGCTAATTCGTAAGGTTTTGCAAAACAATCAATCGCGCTTGCTACCCATTTCCGATGAGCTGGAAACACTCAAATTGTACGTAATTTTAGAACAACTTCGGTTTGAACAAGCCTTTGAATATGATGTTATTATTGATAAAAATGTCGATATCTTCCAAACATTAATTCCACCGATGCTTATCCAACCGTACATCGAAAATGCAATTTGGCATGGAATTATGGCCAAGCCAAAGCAAACGAAAGGCCGTATTACTGTAGAATTTCTCACAACTACCGAAATGCTGCTTATCAAAATCAGCGATAACGGCGTGGGTCGCGAGGCATCACAGCAGCTAAAACGCAGTAACAATCACCAGTCTTTAGGCATGTCTATCTCCTCTGCACGACTCGAAATGGTACAACGATTGTACGAAACAAAAGCCATTTCTATTGAAGTTACCGACCTTAGCGAGAACGGTCAAATTAATGGTACGCTAGTGCAAATAAGTATTCCCGTTGAATTAACACTTGATTCCTGATGAGCAAGTTGCGTTGTTATATCGTTGATGATGAGAGAAGTGGCAGAGAGCTGCTCGGAAAATTATTAGTCTCGGTTTCCGATGCCGTCGAAATTGTTGGCACGGCTGCCGATATCGAACAGGCATTTAACGAACTGTCGGAAACGAAAATCGATTTGTTGTTTTTGGATATTCAAATGCCGAAGGGAAACGGTTTTTCGCTTTTGAAAAGGTTTGAAAATCAGTTGCCTTTCGATGTGATTTTTGTTACCAGCTATCAGGAATACGCCATCCAAGCCATAAAAAGCAGTGCTTTGGATTATCTATTGAAACCGGTCGATCGGCAGGAATTGTCCGAAGCATTGTTGCGAGCGCAAAATCTAATTCAATCGCGCGAAACCAGCAGACAGCAATTCGAAAATCTGTTTAAAAATCTAGAAAACGAAAGCAGCGCCAAAAAAATTGCCATTCACCATAACGATACGGTGGTATTTATTCCCGAAAATGAGATGGAGTTTATTGCGGCCGACGGGCGTTATTGCAGCATCAATACCAGCTCGGGCGCCACCTACACCACGGCGAGAAGTTTGAAAGAAATGGAAGAAATGCTTTCTAAAAATTATTTCATGCGAATTAGCCATTCGCAACTGGTTAATTGTCTGTATATCAAAAGTTACAGCAAAGGCGATCCGTGCTTTTTAGAACTCAATTCGGGGAAAACCTTCGAAATTTCACGGCGACGCAAACACGAAATCTTGCAAAAATTGAAAAGTCAGTAATTGTAAACTTGAGTTCGATTTAAAAATTGAGGTTAGAAAACAGATAAATGGTTGAATACAAGGCAGATTTGTTTTGGGATACTGTAGTATC
>NZ_NOXX01000123.1 GCF_002251775.1 Flavobacterium aurantiibacter | reverse complement strand
ACGTAGTCACCTAGTTGTATGTTTGGTATGGTGTTGAATTGAACTGCGAAAGGCAAAACGGCTTGTTCGAAAGGTGCAAGTGTAATATTTGATTTTTGAAAACCTTAGGCAGTGGCTATGCACGTGTTGCAATAACTTACTAAGGTTGAATAATCGGGTTTTTGAACGTTGAGCACTGCATTTACAATTGGTAAGGAGCCTATGTTTTTCACTTTTACCTCGTAGTATCTTGTAAATCCGGGCGAAGGCGTTTGATAGCTCACTAATGAAACAACTCCATTAATTGCGGGTGTTGAATTTATCGGAAAAAAATAGGTTGTTGTGCTACCTGCAATAGGATTTATATCCAAAAAAGAAGTGCCGCATGAAAACACTGGTAAAGATCCATCGTTAACCTGATACGATAAGCCATAGGTGATATTAGAAAGCGTGTTATACACGTAAGTACCTGTATCAGAGTACAGCTCTAGTTCGGTGCCATCGGATCCGGATATTAAGAATTTTCCTTCGACAAATAAGGGTTCGTCATCACTCTTTATGCCATTTCCATCCCAATCAACGAATGCAATTAATTGAACGGCCGAAGAAAAAACTTGAAGGTTTATGCTGGCAGAGCCCACGAATCCGCCATTAACATGGAATACACTGTACTGAAGATTGTACGTTCCTGCAGGCGTTCCCGGCAACGCACTTATAGTTCCACTTGCGTTAAGGTTAAAATTATCCCAGCCTTCTCCCGTTTCTTCCAGATAAACCTGTTGCTGAATCGCTGGAAAGGTTAGCGACTGGTAGTTTAAATAGTCGTTATAAAAAACTGAAGCTGTGGAAGTGACTATTTCCGTGTCGTCGACAAGAATACTAAGCGCGTCTGCGTTTATTGGAGTGTATGGTGTGATTTGAATTGAGGCCATTGCTTGACAAGGATTAGTTGATGAGTCGGTAACTACACAACTTATTTCTGATACTGCGTTTGAAGTTGGAATCAGTATCATACTTGTGTCGCCTTCTGTTTGGATTACTCCGTCTATACTCCACTGAAAATAATAAGGAGGTGTACCACCAAAAGTGTAACACATAACTGAAGACGTTGGGCTATCTAGTGTTGCAGCTAAAGATACTTCCATTGGGGGATTAACAATTACTATGATTGTACCAATAGATACTTCTCCAGTCTGCAAATTTAAAATTCGTACAAACTTTGTCTGACTTGCCGTTATCACTGTGGATGATGGAATACCGTTTAAATTTTCAGCGGCATCCACGTATGTGTTGTGTAATGTTACAAGATGCGTGTCGGGGTTATAATCGGGTTGCCAAGTTGTAAAAACTGACGACTCGATTATTCCTCCACCGTTACAAAATGATAGGGTTATAACAGCTTGGCAAAACGCGAAACTAGGTAATGTTATCAATAAAAGGATTAAGAATTTTTTCATAATAGTTGCGTTTAAAGCTGAGGTTTTATTTCTTAAAAAGTTTTATGTGTTCTACTACGTCTGCCGACTGTAATTTTACGATATAAATTCCACTAGTCTAATGCTGTGTGTCTATAAGTAGTTTTTCTGTAGCAGTATCTGCTATTCCGAGTAACGAACCTTTTAGTTGTAGTTGGCTAGCCGGCGATATATTAGTGGTTTAATTGAGTATCCGATAGGCCTTGTTCTGCGCGTTTGCTCACGATCCAAAACAAGCCATTCCATAACGAATTTTTTTCGTAATCTGTTTTGTACTATGTTCAGCAAGATTGTAAAAACCCGTTTCACAATCAATGTATATACGCGTATCTGCCCGTGGTGGCGGAGTTTGAACCTCCGAAGTCTGCTGCCCGTAACCTATAAAACTGAATAAAAAAAATAAAAAAAGTGGTGCTTGCTTCATAGGTTTACTATTTAGTAATCAGAAATATAGATTTATTTTCATAGTCAATCACAGCTTTGTATTTTTTCAATACATCATTTCCAATTATTCCCTGTACTGCATCTTGATTGACCGTCGAAAATGTTTGATTGACCGTGTCTAAATCAATCGTTAGAAACGACGCTTGGTCTATTCGCCATTTTCCCAGCTCAAAAATGTTCTTTTTAGAAATTTCTGCTGGCATGGGGACATCAGTAATCGCGCGAATTTCAAACCGACTCTTGCGCATCTTAAGCTGAAAATACGGCGCATAGTATGTGCCAACACAACTTATTGCGGCACCGGTATCCACTATAAAAACGCCACTTTTTCCATTAATTTTCCCCTTTATCAATATGTGTCCCGTTTTCGAAAAACTAATTTTAATTCCAACCCGTCGCACGTTCGCTTTTTTTCTTTGATCTTTTTTCATATCGCCAAAAATAAGCGCAATCTGTCAAGTCTGGATACGGTTTTTCCTCATTTTTTGGGCGTTTCGGCAAAAGCATTTTGTGGAAATACAGCTAACTTTTGCCGCCGCGCCTTCCGCTGTATCTTTTTTATTCCGCGAAGCTCCAAAAAAAGGATGTCGCTGCAGTCGCTAACGCATAAAAGAGTGCTAAATTTTTGTTAGGAAAACGTTTGCGCTCACAAAAATTTTACCTTTACGATCAAATTTCGAGAAAGTAGAACATCTAAATCGAGAATTTTCAGTTAAAACATGGGTTGGTAAGCTGTCTAGCTCTTGTTCTTATTACATAAAAATAAGTTGAAATAGCGGGAGTTTTTATAGCTGGTCAACTAAATTTTAACGATATAGAAAACTGAAATTCAAACATTTAGATAAATTTACCAACCGATTTTTAGTTTTGACGTAACTTTTGCGTCGAAATGTGTACCAATGTATCAATTCATCAAAATTATTAACCTTATGAAAAACTCTTTAATGGCTTTAGGTGCTGCTCTAATGCTAGGAGGTGTTGCTTCGGCGCAAAAAGTTGCTTTCGAAGAATACGATCTGGATAACGGCATGCACGTGATCTTGCACAAAGACACGTCGGCCCCTACTGTAATCACATCTGTAATGTACCACGTCGGTGCAAAAGACGAACAACCTGATCGCACCGGATTTGCTCACTTCTTCGAACACTTACTATTCGAAGGTACCCAAAACATTAAACGAGGCGAATGGTTTAAAATCGTTACGTCTAACGGAGGTGTAAACAATGCAAACACAACCGAAGATCGTACCTACTATTATGAAGTGTTCCCTTCTAACAGCCTTGAACTCGGTTTGTGGATGGAATCGGAACGTTTGCGCCATCCGGTAATCAACCAAATTGGTGTAGATACACAAAATGAGGTGGTTAAAGAAGAAAAGCGCTTGCGCTACGACAATTCTCCGTACGGACAGTTGCTTCCAGAAGTTAAGAAGCACATGTTTAAAAATCACCCATACCGCTGGACAACCATCGGTTCTATGGAGCACCTCGACGCAGCAAAGCTTGAAGAATTCCAAGCTTTCAACAAAAAGTTCTACGTGCCTAACAATGCCGTTTTAGTAGTTGCTGGTGATATCGATATTCCACAAGCAAAAAAATGGATTCAGCAGTATTTTGGTTCAATTCCAAAAGGAGCGCCAGTAACGCGTCAGACCTATACTGAAGAGCCAATCACTCAAACCATCAACGCGTCTTTCGAAGATCCAAACATCCAAATTCCAATGGTTGTTGCGGCATACCGCACGCCTTCAATGAAAACACGCGATGCACGAGTTTTAGACCTAATTTCTACTATTCTTAGCGACGGAAAATCGTCTCGTCTATATAAGAAAATTGTAGACGATCAGAAAAAAGCACTTCAAGTAGGCGCTTTTAATTACAGCCAAGAAGATTACGGAACATATATTCTTTATGGTTTACCACAAGCTCCTGCAACAAGCGAGGATCTACTCGCTGAAGTTGATGCTGAAATCGTGAAATTACAAACAGAATTGATTTCCGAGAAAGAATACCAAAAACTCATGAACAAGTATGAAAACGACTACGTTAACAAAAATTCAAGTGTAGAAGGAATTGCAGATAATTTGGCAACATACTACATGCTTTATAAAGATGTTAATTTAATTAACACAGAAATCGAAATGTACCGCTCAATAACAAGAGAGGAAATCCGCGATATCGCTAAGAAGTATTTAAACCCAAATCAGCGTTTGGTTTTAAACTATGTACCAGCTAAAGATAAAGCACAAAACTAACAGCATCATGAAAAAGACATTTTTATTAATAGCCGGCTTGTTTTTCACGGTACTTATGCAAGCACAAAATTTCCCACAACCACAACCAGGACCATCGCCTGCGATTAAAATCGGAAAGCCTGAAACCTTCGAACTTAAAAACGGTTTGAAAGTGTTGGTTGTAGAAAATCACAAACTACCACGTGTATCGTTCAATTTAAGTATCGACATTGCTCCTTACGCAGAAGGCGACAAAAAAGGCGTTTCGGATATGTTGAGCGCTTTGATGGGAACAGGTACTACCAAAACTTCAAAAGACGCCTTCAACGAAGAAGTTGATTTCTTAGGTGCAAACATCAACTTGTATTCAGGTGGTGCTTCTGCATACGCCCTTTCTAAATACGCTGGTCGTGTCTTAGAACTTATGGCAGAAGGAGCTTTAATGCCAAAATTCACGCAAGAAGAATTCGACAAGCAAAAAGAGAAAATGATCGAAGGCTTGAAAAGCGACGAGAAAAGCGTACCTGCTACAGCTTCACGCGTGAATTCAGTACTTACATTCGGAAAAAATCATCCAAACGGCGAATACCTTTCTGAAGCAACCCTTAACAACGTAACGCTTCAAGATGTCATCAACAACTACAACACGTACTATGTTCCAGGAAATGCGTACCTCGTTATTGTTGGCGATGTTAAAGTGAAAGAAGTTAAGAAAATGGTTGAGAAACTTTTCGGTGGCTGGAAAAAAGCTACAGCACCAAGCGTTTCTTACCCAGATCCAAAAGATGTTCAGTACACGCAAATCAACTTTGTTGACATGCCAAACGCTGTACAATCGGAAGTAGCATTGATTAATCTGTCTAACTTGAAAATGACAGATCCAGATTATTTCCCAACAATCATCGCAAACCAAATTTTCGGTGGCGATTTCAACAGCTACATCAACATGAACCTGCGTGAAGCACACGGATGGACATACGGCGCACGCTCAGACATCGGTTCCGGTAAGTACATCAGCAACTTTGAAGCTTCTACGCAAGTGCGTAACACGGTTACCGATTCAACAGTAGTTGAGATTCTTAAAGAATTAAAGAGAATCCGCACGGAAGACGTAACTGAAGAAATGTTAAATAACGTAAAAGCAGGTTATATTGGTCGTTTTGTAATGAACATCCAAAAACCACAAACCATTGCATCTTTTGCATTGCGTACACGTACACAAAATTTACCTGCCGATTTCTACGAAAATTACATCAAAAGCATTCAAGCAGTAACTGTTGCCGATGTGAAACGTGCAGCTAACAAATATTTCTCTTACGACAACGCACGTTTAGTGATTGTTGGTAAAGGAAGCGATGTTTTGCCAGCGCTCGAAAAACTGAAAATTCCAATCTTCTATTTTGATAAATATGGAAATCCAGTTGATAAACCTGCACCGAAAAAAGAAATTCCTGCCGGCGTAACTGCAAAAACAGTTTTAGCGAAGTATATCGATGCTATCGGAGGTCAAAAAGCAGTTTCTGCTGTAAAATCAATCGCAGTTTCAGGTAGCGGATCTGCTCAAGGAATGACACTAGGTTATTTCAAAAAAGCAACCACTGCTGGAAAATCTCTTGAAGGTTTAAGCGTTATGGGACAACAAATGAAAAAAGTATTCGACGGAAAGACCGGATACCAGTCTCAAGGCCCACAAAAAATGCCGATGGAAGCCGACGAAATTGCAAGCATGAAATATTACGCACAACCATTCCCAGAGTTAACTTTGACAAACAATCCAGATGTTAAACTGGTAGGAATTGAAAACGTAAACGGTTCTGATGCATACGTGATCCAAGACGGTGACACTAAATTGTTCTACGACATGACTTCCGGACTTAAAGTTATGGAAAGTAATGATGTAGATGCAGGCGGTCAAAAAATGACAGTTAGCTCGCCATTCAGCGATTATCGCGATGTGAAAGGAGTAAAGTTCCCGTTCAAAACGGCACTTAACGTAGGAATTGAAATCGATATCACAATTAGTGAAGTGAAAATCAACGAAGGTGTAACCGACGCTGATTTCCAATAAGCCAATCACAACTCATTCAAAAAGGCTGTTCGTTTCGAGCAGCCTTTTTTATTGCCGTTCAATAAAATCCGCTGCGCCGCGTTTCTTTATATTTGCAGTCCATTCCAATTGTATGAGAATTCTAATCTATTTGTTGCTCGTTCCTTTTTTCTGCTCATTCGCTCAAAACAACAGCAGATGGACCGGCTATTTTTCGTACAACGAAATTATAGACGTTACTCAAACCGATTCTCGTGTAACCGCAGCTTCAATAAATGCACTCTTTACGCGTAATTTAATTTCTGGCGACGTAAGTACTGCAAATACTATAGACGGACTTCCCAGCGAAACTATCACAGCTGTATATAAGAGTGCTCAACAAAACAAAACACTTATTGGCTACCAAACGGGCTTAATTGTGGTAATCAACGATGCCGATCGTTCCATCACCACCATTGTTGACATCGTTAACAAACAGTTGCCGCCAAACATCAAGCGAATCAATCATTTTCAAGAAACCGAAATTGGTGTGTTAATAAGCTGCGATTTCGGAATCGCGCAGTTTAATCTACAAACTTTACAGTTTGGCGACACTTATTTTATTGGCGCAGCAAATCCTGAAATTTCGGTAAAACAAACTACAACCTTTAACGGAGAAATCTATGCAGCTACCGTCGAAGGAATAAAGAAAGCAGTTATCACCAACCCAAATCTAATCGACGCGCAGCAGTGGCAAAACGTGCAAAACGGCAATTTCGACGCTGTAGTTGCGTTCGAAGATTTACTGTATATCGGCTTAGCAAATGGACAGGTTTTGCGATCTTCTAATGGAACAAGTTTTCAGAATTTCGCGCAGTTAAGTCCAAACCTAATCGATTTAAGAAGTGCCAACGGCAACCTAATTGCAGTCTCGGAAACTACTGTACGGATTTATAATGACGCAGCAGCTCTCATCCGAGAATTGTCGGCTGCAGAAGTAAACTCAAACAACATACGTTTTACTTGTGCTACTGTCGTTAACAATAACGTCTATATCGGAACCAATACACAAGGACTACTTGCTGGTGCTTTAAACGCAAGCTCTTTTCCTTCAATAAGCCCAAGCGGACCGCTTCAAAACAACGTTTTTGCACTGGCAACCTTGTCTACAGGTTTTTGGGCGGTTTATGGCTCATACGACGAAACGCTAAATCCGAATCCGCTAAAATTTTTTGGTGTAAGTAAATACAATAGCGAAACCGGTTGGCTCAATATTCCATACGGTGAATTGAATGTACCCTCGATAGTTCGCGTAACAGTAAACCCAATTAACGAGAATGAAGTTTTTATGTCGTCGTACTACAACGGATTATTGCGATTTGAAAACGACGAGCTAGTCGACATTTTTAATCGCAGCAATACCGGAACTACAGGTCTAGAAACCATTTTTCCCACCGATCCACCAACCGAAAATATTCGATTAGAACAAGCCGCTTTTGATTCTCAAGGAAATCTGTGGCTTACCAATGCTATAGTTAGGAGTCCGCTTAAAGTAAAACGAGCAAACGGATCTTGGCAATCCTTTAATATGGAAGCTATTCTTACCGATTGGACCGACACGCGCTTTATGCGTTTGGCAATCGACAGAAACAATACCAAGTGGATGTGCACGCGTTCAGACGGTTTGGTTGGCTTCAACGAAACAGCAAATCCGCAGTTTAGAAGAATTTCAGAGGGCGAAGGAAACGGAAACTTACCGGCTAATCGCGTACAAACCGTTGCCATCGATAAACGCAATCAATTGTGGATCGGAACACGCGAAGGTTTACGCGTAATAGGTGCCGATCGGTTTTTAGATCCCGATAGCGACTTGCGTTCCAACCCCATTATCATCGAAGAAGAAGGACTCGCACAAGAACTTCTCAACGACCAATGGATTACCGATATCGTAGTAGATGGCGCCAACAACAAATGGATCGGCACACTCGACGCAGGCGTGTTTCAAGTCTCTGCAGACGGCCAACAAACCTTGCAACGATTCACCACCGATAATTCGCCACTGCCGAGCAACGAAATAAACGATATTGATATCAACTCGGTTACCGGAGAAGTCTTCTTTGCAACCACCGGCGGCTTGGTATCCTACCGCGGAAACGCCATCGATGCCAGCGACGACTTGCGCGATGTTTTCGTCTATCCAAATCCGGTTCGGCCAAATTATACCGGAACGGTGAAAGTTAGTGGACTTACCGACAGCGCCAACGTAAAGATAACCGACATTACCGGCAGTCTCGTTTTTGAAGCCATATCCACCGGCGGAACCATCGAATGGGATACCACTGCTTTCGGAAAATACCGCGTGGCATCTGGTGTGTACATGATTTTTATCTCTACCGAAGACGGCGCCGAAACCACTGTGAAAAAAGTAATGATTGTTCGCTAAATGATTGCAGGAAAAGCACTCGTACTTTCAGCGGTTCGCTACCAAGAAAAATCGCTGGTAATTAGCTGCTTTACCGCAGAAATCGGACGAAAGAGTTTCTTTGTTCGCGACGCTTTTAGCGGAAAAGCCAACAAATTCAAAAGCTCCTATTTTGAGCCGCTTACCCAACTCGAAATCGTTGCTACAAACAAGCAAAAAGGAACGCTCGAATACTTTAAAGAAGTAAAACTTCACTACGCGTATCAACAAATTCCGCATCATTTCGTAAAACGAAGCTTGGCACTTTTTTTAGCCGAAATTTTAAATCAAGTAATTAAGGAAGAAGAAGCCAACGACACGCTGTTCGCCTATCTTGAAAACAGCTTGTTGATTTTAGATGAAACTGCGGAAACAGCCACATTTCCGTTGCAGTTCTTGCTGAACCTGAGTTCGTACTTGGGCTTTTTTCCCGATTTTTCTGCAGAAGCGAGTTTCTTCGATTTAAAATACGGCGTTTTTCAAGACCACGAATCCGACTACACACTCAGCGAAAGCGACTCTCAGCTTTTTCGAAATCTCGGCATGGGAAACAGCAACCACTTTACTAAACTCGAACGCCGTGCGGTATTGAACAGCGTACTCGAATTTTACGCACATCATATCGACCACTTTAAACGCCCAAAATCGCTAGACGTTTTGGCTGAGTTGTTCGGGTAAGGGTAGTTCAAAGAAGTGAAAAAAGCGAAAGAATTAAACATTCCTAAAGAAATTAGTCAACCTATTTTAGGGACGTACAAGCTTCTTTGTCCTTTTTTCTAACATCAAATAAGTTTACTGGAGGTTCCCCTCCCCCCAAACTCTGATCCACCGCAGCGGCTCCAACATTAGCAGCAAGACCATTTATAGCTCCTATAGCGTCTTCTGCCTTGACTTCATCACCATCTTGAGTTCGCCAGCCACCTTCATCCCAATCATAATATATCGGGGCTGTTTGTGAAGCCTCAGCTCGCATCCCATCCGGATCAATAAAATACACAGGATTATTATAACAATAGTTGTACGGATTCCACCGTCTTGAAACTTCCGCCAACGGATCCACATTCATCCACCTACCAATTGCCGCATCGTAATTCCTTGCCCCGTAATCGTAAAAGTTTAACCCTAACTCATCCTGCCGCTCTTGTCCAAGAAATTTATACTGCCACTCCCGCCTTTCCGTAGGTTGTATCACGTATAGCGTTCCGTGTGGTTCTTTAATAAATTCANAATAGTTGTACGGATTCCACCGTCTTGAAACTTCCGCCAACGGATCCACATTCATCCACCTACCAATTGCCGCATCGTAATTCCTTGCCCCGTAATCGTAAAAGTTTAACCCTAACTCATCCTGCCGCTCTTGTCCAAGAAATTTATACTGCCACTCCCGCCTTTCCGTAGGTTGTATCACGTATAGCGTTCCGTGTGGTTCTTTAATAAATTCAAAACGCTCACTGGCGTAGTTTTCGTGTTTCAAACCAAAGGGGTAGTAATGGTTTTCTTCTAAGATTTTCGGAACTCCCGGACCGTGCTCGGTATAACTCATGCGCACGTTTCCAAGGTGGTCGGTGTAGTTGTACACGTAGAAGAATTTTTCGGGTGTGGCAAATTCTACGTAGCCTTCTGCGGTAGGAAATTTCTAAGAACGTATTAGAGGA
>NZ_NOXX01000220.1 GCF_002251775.1 Flavobacterium aurantiibacter | reverse complement strand
GATTTTATCTTTCAACTTTAATTTGTTAAGAAAAAAGAACCCTTTACGGAAAAACCGTAACGGTAATTTCAGGAGAACGGTATGTTTGTAGGTTGTTTTATTTACATCTGAAGAAAAATGGAGTTTTACGATCAATCCGCGATTAATTCGGGTTTACAACTAAAAAAAACGTCCGATTAGTTAATCGGACGTTCTTTTTATAACTGAATGTTTAATCCGGCCAGAACATTAATTCCGGCCTGCGGATAATACACGACATAACCACCGCCAAAATCGGCACCGTTGGAAACAATATCTCGATCGAGAATGTTATTTACCAACACCGAAAAGCGCAATTGTTTGGCATACGCCTTCGGAATTACAGTATAACTTAAGTTTAAGTCGTGCTGGTGATAGGCATTTAATCGGGCATTGGCGTCGTTGAGGTTTGATAAATTCTGACGTCCGACGTATTTAGACAACAGCGCTGCAGAGAAATTCTTAAATGCATTCCAAGTAAATACATTTCCTGCAATCCACTCCGGAGAGAATGCAATTTCGGTTTCGCCCAGTGCCGTTGGAACGCCGTTAACGTCGGTAACAAAATCTTGATTGCGGTTTCGGCTAAACGTGGCGTTGGGTGCCCAGCTGAGTTTTTTAGTCAGCTGTACGTTAGCATCAAGCTCGATTCCCAAACGGTGACTTTTTCCAACGTTGGTTCGAATGGCATTGCCCACATCGTCGAGCGCACCGGTAAGCACCAACTGATCGCGGTATAGCATAGCGTAACCGTTTACTTGAAACGACACTTTCGAACCTTGAAAACGATAACCCAATTCAAAGTCATTTAGTTTTTCTGGTCGTACGCTACCCGTTTCGTAGTCGGTACGGTTTGGCTCGCGTTGTGCCTTTGCATACGATGCGTACAGCGATTGGTTGGGTTTTAAAAAGTACGTAACACCCATTTTTGGATTAAAAAACGAAAAACTGTCGTTTACGTCGGCTGGTGTGAGCGCTTCGGCGAAATAATTGATGTAGCGCCATTGCATATCGGCATAGAAAAGCCATTTATCGCTGGCCCGGAAATTGAGTTTAGCAAACTGATTTACTTCGTCTTTTCGTGCGTCTTGCTGGTAATAGCGACTGTCCGGCTCTAAACTGGTGGCCTCACGTGTGTACAGCACGTTACCAAAATGAAGTCCGTTATAGCGATTTACCGCACCGCCGTACACAAAATCGATTTTATCTTTCAGATACTTCAAGCTGTACGTGGCTCCGAAAAAGTCGTTATCGAGCCATTTCCGACGAATTAAATCGGTGGTAGCTGCCGCAGAAGTAAGACCGTAATCTGCCGGTGTAGCTCCTGAAATGTAGTTTTCAAAATAGCCTTTTCCTTGCGTTAGGTGTAAAGCGGCTGTTGCACTCCAATGAGAGCTGAACCGGTGCGTAAGATGCAACTGATAGTGATCTTGTCCGTAGTTATCAGTTTCGTTGCTGTAAAATTGCGGATTTCCGTTTGCGTCGGTGTAAAGTCCGGCGAAATTGAACGTTCGGTTGGTACGCAAGGTTTCGGCATCGATACCATACCACGCTTGGTAGGTTTGCTCGCGACCGCCGAAAACGAGTGCTTTTACGGTAGTTTTCTCCGAGCGATACGCGGCTTGAAAGAAATACGATCGCAGGTCGGAGAATGCGCGATCGATGTAGCCGTCGGAACTCAAATCGGAGATACGACCCGAGATTTCGAATTTGTTATTGAGTAATCCGGAACCAAATTTTAGTGTGTGCTTTCGCGAATTGAAGCTTCCTACTGCATTATCGATTTCGGCAAAAGCGGTTTCGCGAATTTTATCGGTTTGCAGGTTTAGGCTTGCGCCGAAGGCACCGGCACCGTTGGTAGAGCTTCCAACACCGCGTTGCAGCTGCAAACTTTCGGTAGAAGAAACGAAATCGGGTAAGTTTACCCAAAACGTACCGTGGCTTTCGGAATCGTTGTACGGAATACCGTTAATGGTAACGTTAACGCGTGTTGCATCGGAGCCCCGAACGCGAATTCCGGTGTATCCGAAACCGTTTCCGGCATCGGAGGTGGTAACAACCGAAGGCAAGAAATTGAGCAAGATGGGAATGTCTTGTCCGAGATTTCGGGTTACTAATTCGGTGGTTTTTAGGTTGGAGAACGCCAGCGGAGCGTCTTTTCCGGCACGTACGCCCGAGACGAGAACTTCGCTAAGTGTTTCCACTTTCGTGCTGTCTTGTTGCGTTTGCGCGAAAGCGCTTGGCAGACATAAAACGGTAACGATTGCTGCGCGAGGGATTGCAGCGGAAATCTTATTTGGCGACGTGAGTAAGCCAAATAAATTGGAGCGTAAAGCCCGACCCTTGTGGGCGCGCCCAAAAAAAGAAAATGATGATTTTTTCATCCGTAAAAAAATTTACGAATAAAAAGGGGTAATTATTCTGATTAATAATTACTTGTTGGTTTTTGCGACCGAGCGGCACGAGGCCGGTTATCGCTCATTCCCTTAGCAGCATTACCTGCTCAGGTTCATTAGGTATGATCTCAGCTCGTTATTTAGAGCACCCCTTTTGAGACGGCGCAAATGTATTAAAAATCGGGGCGTTTGCGCAAGAATTTTCGTTCCGACAGCATTTTTTTGGCCTGAATGCGGGCGCGAATGGCCTTGTTGGGCACCTTAGTAGCTTTGCGCTCTTTGGGCACATGCAGGGCTTTTTGAATCAGTTTAAAGAGCTTAGCTACAGCGAGTTTCTTGTTGGCAGGTTGTGTACGTGCTGAAGATTCGGTAACGAGTAAATCGCCGGTTTGCGTTGAGCTTGTCTGAAGATTTTTTAGAAGTAATTCTTTTTCGAAAGGTTCAAATGCTTGGGTGTTGACTACCGACCAGCGGATCAAAATTTTGGTTTCAACTTTATTGACGTTTTGCCCACCTGCGCCAGAACTTCGGGCGGTTTGCATTTGTATTTCGGTAAGAATTTGCTCGGTGTTCATGGCTGATGTGCCGGTTTAAGCAAATCGTTTACCGTTTTTACCGGATTAAACGTTTGAAGCGGTACTTCTACAAAAATGGTAATCCAATCGGCCATAGAGCCGTTCCATAAACCTGGAAGTTCATAGGCTTTAAACGATTGTCCGTCTTTCGATTTTTCGACGATAAAACCGCTATCTGGATCGACAAATTTGTGTAAATCGAACGCGTTGCCTTTAAAGTCCTTCACGGCACAAACTAAATCGACCGGATTAAAGTGCGTACTTCCGTCGAAAATGGCTTTTTGTTGCGGATCGTTCAGATTAATTTGCGCGGATTCGACAATTTGCAGGCTCTTTTGCTGATGTTTGTCGAGCACCCAAAACGGACCGCCGCCGGGTTCGCCTTCGTTTTTAACCATGCCACACACCCGGATGGGGCGGTTTAATTTTTCGAAGAGCCAAGCTTTTTTGAAATTGGCATCGGCCGAAAGAATGGTTGCGGATGCCGAAATATTTAGGTCGCTTTGAGCGAATTCTATCCAATTGCTGAGTTGTAAATCGACACCCGCTTCCAACTGTTGGAGAATTTCGAATACACGTTTTTGAATTTGAATTAGCTTTCCGGCGAGCATTTTCTTGTAAAAACTAATCGCTGGTAATGTTTTGTCTGAAACGTTATCGATATTTTTTATGAAAACAATATCGGCTTTAATACGATTTAGATTTCCTAATAGTGCCCCGTGCCCTGCCGGGCGGCAAACGAGATGATTTTTCTTGTCGTAGTACGGCAATCCTGTATTGGCTACTGCAATGGTGTCGGTTGCCGATTCTTGCACGGAGTAGCTCACATCGATTTTTGAAGAAGAGGTGTTGGGAAAAGCTTCGACTATGCTTTGGAAGTCGGCTTGAAATTCCGGGCTTATCGTAAAGTGTACGTGCGCGTTATGCTTGGTTTGGATATAAGCTAAGGCTTCTTCAAGGTGCGCATCGATTGGTGTTTTAACGCGGGCTACTGTTTTATGAAACGGTAGAACCGCTTTTGGTTTGGATGCGAAGTTGAAATGTCGGGATGAGAGCAAGAATTTGATAAAGTAATAATCTTTCAAATCTTTATTCCAGCGATCGAAATTGGAATAATTTCTTTTCAATTCGGCGATAACTTCGTCGTAGAAGGGGAACTTTTCTATTCCTACGAGAAAAACAGCCAGATCTTTCGCGTTGTGTTTGTTTATGTATGCGTTGATTGTGTCTTGGTCGGGTGCGTAATTTTCGAGGAAATCGAGCAAGAATTTAAACATACGACTAGCGGCTCCGGAGGCGGGAACAAACTTGGCGAGTGTGTAATTTGCTTTCTCTTCATCAAATATTCGGACAAGTTCGTCGTGTTGTTCTTGTTCCAAAACGAGTATGCCGTTTGCCGGTGTTGCCGGAGCGGCTAACTGTAGTGGTGCAATTCCGTTGTTTACAATATTAATGTGTTGCAACAGGTTAGGGATCGATAATTGATGCTTAAGCACCCACAAATAGTCGGCAGCTTTAAATTGATTTTGCAGCAATTGCAGCAGATTATCGATGTGTGCACTGGCGGTTGCTATACGTTCCGTTTGCGTTCCTTTAATTCGCGCGTAGGGTAAGTTTCGTTTTTTGAGAAACTTTTTAAATGCTCGAAACTCGTCTTGGCGTTGGTTTTGGTGTTGGCGAATTGAGTCGGCTTCCCAAGGTATATCTGGCTCTGTGAGTAGATAAAGATCGTACGAAAGCGTTGGTATTTCGTTTTCTAATTCTTCTGGAATTTTATTGTAATGGCATTCCGAATAGGCTGCGGTTAACAGCGGATTTGTATCGTAAAAAATGATGTTTGCAGGAGTTTGTTCGGCTTCCTGCTCGCTTTGCAGCTGCCCTTTTGCGATCGGTAAAATGTCGTCGAAAGTGCAATTTTGCTGGGTGGATTCGACTTTGTCTGCGATATATTTTCGGGCGAATTCAGGAACGTACGCGGCATTATACTTGGCTGCCAATTGTTTTGCCAAAGTAGTTTTGCCTGAAGATTCTGGTCCGAAAACGACAATTTTTAAGCCGCTAAACCGGTTATTTGTGTTAGTTTTTGTTTCCATTCATAATATGCACGGACGGCAAGGTAATTAAAGATTACATATTGTACGCCTAAAAAGTATAGCTCTCTATAAAAATAAAGCGGAATTACGATGAAATTGCCCACAATCCAAAGTTGCCAATTTTCTATTTTTTTGTGCGCCATGAAGTACATCGCCGAAAAAAAGATGGCTGATGCCAGTATGTCAAAATAATTTTCGGTTGCTAATGCTGTGTCAAACAAATAATACGCTATTCGCACAAAGAGCAGCGTTAAAACAAACAATAAAAAAGCAATGTATTTATCTCGCAAGTTTGCTTTCCCAATGCTATTTGCTTGTTGTTGTTGCTTACTGTTCCAAACCAACCAACCGTAAATACTCATAATTGTAAAATACGCATTTACAAGCATATCTCCGTAGTATGCTGCTTTATAAAGTAGATACGTTGTTATGGCAGTAGCTATAATTCCGGTTGGATATACCTTAATATCTTCTTTACGACCGTACCAGACACTTAAAATTCCGAAAATAAAAGCCAGCGCCTCAAGGGTTAAATCAAAAATGGGCTTGGTTATAAAATTTAACATAATTGGCTCTGCAACATGCTACTGTTTTCTGCGTTAGTATTCCTAAACTTTTTAATTTCGTCCCAAATTAAAACTCGCTATGAAAAATCTTCTTTACGTTATCTTTTTATTCTTGTGTACAACAATTCAAGCACAGCAAAAGATAGAAATAAAGGGTAAAGTTATCGATAAAAAAACAAAACTTCCGGTTTCATCAGCTACGATTTTTGTTAGTATAGCGAAAGACTCCAGCATGATCGATTATACCATTACCAATAATTCGGGAAATTTTCTGATGAATATCAAGAAGCCAAACACGGCTTTTTCTGTTAACGCTTCTTTTGTAGGTTATGAAACGCAAACCAAGGTTTTTGAAGGCACGGAAACGGATTACGATTTGGGTATATTGGAACTAGCAGAAGCTGCTAATGAATTGCAAGAGGTAATTTTAAAAGGATCGGCGCCACCGATTTTAATCAAGAAAGATACGCTGGAATTTAATGCTGCATCGTTCAAAACCGGACCGGATGCCAATGTTGAAGCACTCTTAAAACAACTGCCTGGTGTGGAAATCGACGAAGAAGGAAAAATAACAGTAAACGGTAAGGAAGTAAATAACATTTTGGTAAATGGGAAACCGTTTTTTGGAAAGGACGGTAAAATTGCCACGCAGAATCTTCCTGCTGAAATCATCGAAAAAGTTCAGGTAACTGATACTAAAACCAAATCAGAAGAGTTGTCTGGAGAAGCAGCAAGTAGCGAAAACAAAACTATTAATTTAACCATAGCTGAAGAAAACAACAAGGGACAGTTTGGTAAGATTATGGGCGGCTACGGTTCGGATGAACGTTATGAATCGAGTTTGTTATACAATCGTTTTAAAGGTGATCGGAAAGTGAGCGTTTTGGCTTCTTCTAATAACATAAACTCGATTGGTTTTTCTATGAACGAGATATTTGATAACATGGGCGGCGGGAGGAGTCGATCCGTGTATTACAACGACAATGGAAGTTTCGGCATCAACAACTTGCGTTTTGGTGCAAATGACACCGGTATTACACAGTCGAGCATGGTTGGTGTAAACTACCAAGACAAATGGCTTGGAAAAATTGATAATCAAGCTTCTTACTTCTTATCGAATACCGAAACACGTAATGACAATCGGAACAACACCGTAAACTTCCTACCCACAGGAACTACATTTTCGGAGTCGGCTGCAAGAACTCGTGCATTCTCAAACGGTCATAATTTTAGTTCGGAATTCGAGTATAAAATTGATAGCACCGCCAGTATTTTCTTTTCACCTTCGCTGGCGAAGTCGTTGGCAAAAAACTACAGTAGTAGAAATCAAACTACGAGAAACGAAGCGGGCGATGTGTTAAACGACAGCGAATTTGACAACGACTCACGAACGGAAAACGACCAGTTTACTGGAAATTTCACGTATTACAAAAGTTTCAAACGCAAGCAAGGACTTACCGTTGATGCTAGTTTAGACAACTCGCGCAACAACAACCTCACGCAAACTGCTTCGGCAACTACTTTCGCGGATCGTCCGGACGACATCCGAAATCAGCGGCAATTCGACAATTCGAAAAATAACAATTTTAATATTCAATCGGAATTCACCGCGAAACTCACCGATTCAACTAGGTATGCGTTAGGTGTGCGTTATGAACTTTTAGATTCGAAATCTGTTTTAGAAACCTTCGATTTTGATGCCGGTTCGGGCAATTTCGATAATTTAAACGCCGCTCAATCCAACGATATTCGCAGTAATACACAGAAAATTCGCCCAACAGCAGGCATTCAATGGAACAGCAAAAAAGTCAATTTTTCTGCAACCGTTGGTGCCGAATTTGTAAACTTCAATAACGAATCAGATTACTTAGGTATCAATACCGAATTAGACAAAAATTACGTATTCCCAGATGCTAATGCGTATTTAAGTTATCAGTTTTCGGAAAAGAAGAGCTTGTATGTAAATTACGATTACGACGTACAATTACCACAGGCACAACAAATTCTGCCCGTCGAAAACTTGTCGGATCCGTTAAATACTTTCATCGGAAACAGCGCGCTCGATCCTACGTACCAGCACTCGTTTTACCTCTCTTTTAACAATTACGACTGGGCACAACGAGCAGGTTTATTCACTTACAGCGGATTTACGTACTCTACCAACTCCATAGTTTCGAGCACGGTCTTCGACGATAGTTTCAAAGCCGTAACAACTTATGATAACGTGGGAGATACGTACAATTTTTACTTCGGTGGAAATTACAGCAAGAGCTACAAAAAAGGAACGAGAACCTTTAAATGGACAACGGCCATGAGTATGAGTGGTAATTTCTCACGCGGACTCACCAATGCTGTGGATTTTACCAATGAAAGCTATCGGATTTCACCGCGAGTGAATCTTTCGTATACGTTAGATAAAGTTATCGACATCATGCCTTCATACAACTATACGATGTTCTTGAACAATTACACCAACTATATTATCGATGAGGCAAATAATTTCACACACCGCGCTCAGCTACAATTTACCAGCTACGTGCCTAAAAACGTTATTGGCGGAATCGATTTTTCGTACAATTACAACTCGAATATTGCCGATGGTTTCAGAAAAGACTTTTATTTGATGAATGTAAGTTTAGGTTACGAATTTTGGAAGAAACAGCTTATCGCGAAGGTAAAAGTGTACGACTTACTCGACCAGAACTTAAATGCTCGACGTACGATTACGCCAACGGCAATTATCGACTCAGAAAACACGGTACTTCGTCGTTATGTGATGTTTTCACTGACGTATAACTTAAAATCGTTTGGCGATAAAAAAGACGAAGGCGGAATGATTATTATTCATTAATCGGCAAGCGCTTTAGTTTTTGCGTTTGATTTTGCGAAAAATAGCTTAACAAAAGTCCCGTTGTGCGAGATTAACCAAGTAGTAGACGATTAGATTTTGAAGGTGTTATATTTCCAGCACGCTCGTTGGACAACATACTTCAATTTAAAAATGGCCGCAGAAAGCCTTTTGTGATGGCATATATGCCAAAAAAGTGATTGTTTCGGGTGATACAATAGCCTATGGCAGCCGGACGGATTTTGCGCTTGCTAAACATTGCGATTCTAAGCAGCGAAACGCCCAGAAAAAGGAAAATGAACTAGCGTTCCATGAATACTTTAATTATGCTTCGTAATCTTCGTAGTATATATCAGCAGGTAAATTGGGTTTCATTGCTGCGGCTACTGCCAGAGCATCGCAGCGCTCGTTTTGTGGGTGCGCATTATGGCCTTTTATCCATTGAAAAGTAACACGATGTCGGCGGTACACTTGTAAAAATCGTTTCCACAAATCGGGATTCTTTTTGTCTTTAAACCCTTTTTGCACCCAACTGAACACCCAACCTTTCATAACGGCATCGACAACATATTTAGAATCTGACACCACCAAAACCTCTGCATTTTCTATCCGAATATGCTCTAAACCTACAATTACAGCCAGCAATTCCATACGGTTGTTGGTTGTGAGTCTGAAACCGCCCGATAGTTCTTTATAATGTGTAGTTCCTTCCTGAGCAAGTATAACTCCAAAACCACCTGGACCTGGATTGCCTTTTGCGGCGCCGTCTGTAAAAATCAGTATTCTACTCATCTGCGGTTAATAAATTATCGATGACGGCTGCAAAATGTTGGTGCTCGAGCGCTTGCACTGCAGCGGCGATTTCTTCGGGCGATTGACAATGAGCGATTGTAGTTTTCGCTTGAAAAATAAGCGCTCCTTCGTCGTAATGTTCGTTAACAAAGTGAACCGAAATTCCGGTTTCAGGCTCTTTAGCTTCAAAAACGGCACGGTGCACATGCATGCCATACATTCCTTTTCCGCCGTATTTAGGCAGTAAAGCCGGATGAATATTAATAATTTGATTCGGAAATGCGTGTACTAAGTACTCGGGCACTTGAAGTAAAAACCCAGCTAAAACAAGCAAATCGGGTTGATACGAACGCACTCTTTCGACAAACGAGGGTTCGGAAAATTCGACTTTGGAAAAAACTTCCGTTGGAATTCCCAGATCGTGCGCTCTCGAAAGTACGCCTGCTTGCGGATTGTTACAAAAAATTGCAGCGATCCGAACACGTCCGGACTGCTGGAAATACTGGTGAATAGAACTGGCATTGCTGCCGTTACCGGAGGCGAAAATTACAATGTTTTTCATGGCAGTTATCGAAATGCAAAGGAACAGTTTTTACCTAAAATGAATGGCCTTTTAAAACTAAAGTGAACAACAATTTGTAGTTTTTCGGCTACTTCAACCTTTTTAATTTAAAGTTTTTTATTTTTGCCAACAAATTAAATTTAAAAACAAGAAATTATGTCGGACATTGCATCAAGAGTAAAAGCGATCATCGTAGACAAATTAGGTGTAGACGAAAACGAAGTGGTAACCGAAGCTAGCTTCACGAATGATTTAGGAGCTGACTCACTCGACACAGTTGAATTGATTATGGAATTTGAAAAAGAATTTGATATTCAGATTCCGGACGATCAAGCAGAAAACATCGCTACTGTTGGTCAAGCAATTTCTTATATCGAAGAGGCTAAAAAATAATACTAACAATCCCGCTGCTGTTTGCTTGCGGGATTTTTATTTTTTAAAAAATCAGACTGTATTGCAGTCAACAACATTATATACCTATGTTTCATTATTGACTATTCAATAAAACATAGGTATTATTTTTTTACTTTTATCGCATAAAATTGTAGTATATGAGCTTGAAACGAGTAGTAGTAACCGGCTTAGGAGCCTTAACTCCAATCGGAAACTCTGTTGCCGAATACTGGGACGCCTTAATTCAAGGCAAAAGCGGCGCAGCTCCCATTACCTATTACGACACCGAAAAACACAAAACCAAGTTTGCTTGCGAAGTCAAAAACTTCAATATCGAACAATACATGGATCGCAAAGAGGCGCGGCGTTTGGACAAATTTGCCCAATATGCTATCGCTGCAAGCGACGAAGCCATTAAAGACGCCGGAATCACACACGATAATGTAGATAAATACCGAGTAGGTGTTATTTGGGGTGCTGGAATTGGTGGTTTAGAAACCTTCCAAGATGAAGTGATGTACTACGCGAAAGGCGACGGTACGCCGAAATTCAATCCGTTTTTTATTCCTAAAATGATCGCCGACATTGCTCCTGCGCACATTTCGATGCGAAACGGCTACATGGGTCCAAACTATACAACCGTTTCTGCCTGCGCTTCTTCGGCCAATGCCCTAATCGACGCATTTAATTACATTCGCTTAGGTATGTGCGATGTGATTATCTCTGGCGGATCGGAAGCCGCTGTAACCATTGCTGGTATGGGCGGATTTAACTCCATGCATGCGCTTTCAACCCGAAACGACAGCCCACAAACTGCCTCGCGTCCGTTCGATGCAAACCGCGACGGTTTTGTACTTGGCGAAGGTGCTGGAGCAATCGTGCTCGAAGAATACGAACATGCCAAAGCTCGCGGCGCAAAAATATATTGTGAAATTGGCGGCGGCGGAATGTCGTCGGATGCGTATCACCTTACAGCACCACACCCGGAAGGAATTGGTGTAATTGCCGTAATGAAAAATACCTTGCGCGATGCCAACATGAATCCGGAAGATGTAGACCACATCAACACACACGGAACCTCAACTCCGCTAGGCGATGTGGCCGAATTAAAAGCAATCAGTGCCGTTTTTGGTGCACATGCAAAAAACATCAACATCAACTCTACCAAATCGATGACGGGTCATTTGCTCGGAGCAGCCGGAGCTATTGAAGCCATTGCATCAATTCTCGCCATCAAATACGGTATCGTTCCTCCGACAATTAACCACGAAACGGTCGATGAAAACATCGATCCATCGTTAAACCTGACGCTAAACAAAGCACAAAAGCGCGAAGTAAATGTAGCGATGAGCAATACGTTTGGTTTTGGAGGTCATAACGCCTGTGTTTTATTTCGTAAACTCGTAGACTAATCCATGCGTTTCCTAAAAAAGATATTTACCAAATCCCGCGCTGAAACAGGCGGGATTTTTTTTACCGAAGTGTCAAATATCTTAGGATTTGCGCCCAAAAATATCGCCTTTTACGAAGCGGCATTCACGCATCGCTCCAGCAATAAAACCGATGCCAACGGAAACGTGGTGAGCTACGAGCGTTTGGAATTCTTAGGCGACGCCATGCTCGGATCGGTTGTGGCTGCGCATTTGTTTAGAGAAGTGCCCGGTGGCGATGAAGGTTATCTCACCAAAATGCGTTCAAAAGTCGTGAGTCGCGAGCATTTAAACGAATTGGGAAAAGACCTCAATTTGGTGCAGTTGGTAGAAAGCAAAGTTTCGCCCAAACACTTCGGCGACAACATTCACGGAAATATTTTTGAAGCCTTAGTTGGCGCGCTATTTCTCGACCAAGGCTACGCGGGTTGCGAGCGTTTTATTCACTCGAAAGTTATAAAGCCCTATGTAGATATTTCCAAACTCGAAGGAAAAGTAATTAGTTACAAAAGTTTACTCATTGAATGGTGTCAGAAAGAAAAGAAAACCTTTCGATTTGAAACCTTTGAAGAAGAATCGTTCGGTTCCAACCGATTCTTCGGCGTTCGACTGTATTTGAATGAGGCAGTGGTTGCGAAAGCCCGAGCAACTTCTAAGAAAAAAGCCGAAGAAAAAGCCGCGCAGCGGGCGTATTTCGCGCTCCAAAAACAAATCGTTCGAAAAGCGTAACTACAACGATTTCGCTGATTATTCCGCGTTTCCTGTATTAAAAACGCTGTGTATTTGCACTTTAGTTGCTATCTTTACAACTTATTTGCAAAAGGATGATGTTGCACAAATTGCAATTTGATGACTTTGATGAGCCGGTTTTTCATGCGTTTGCTATTCATACAACCATAGAACCCTATCGCCTATCTTTTTTCTTAAATGAGAAACTGCAAATCCATTTAAAACCTAACGACAAAGGCTTCGAAGCCGTATTCAAAAAGGAAATTCGCACCTTTACCGGATACAGCTATCACAACGAAGATACCGACGAGATTTTTGACTTGGTGAAAAATAGCCAGACTTTTATCGAAACACTAAAACCTGCCGCAAACTCACTTTTTAACGACAGCATCGAGTGGCGCAGTGCAAAAATGTATCTCGTTCCGGAATTTAAAAAAGCCGATTACATCCTGCGAATCGAAAATGCCGCGCAAGCCCCAGAAGAACTTGCCGAAAAAATAAAAACTATTCCTACGACGACCTTCGTTCAACTGCTGAATGTTGACGAACTGAAGTCAAAAAACAATTTAATCTTTTATTAGAATGCCAACAAACAAAAAAACGAAAATTGTAGCAACGCTCGGTCCGGCCTGCTCATCCAGAGAAGTCTTGAAGCAAATGATTGACGCCGGTGTGAACGTTTTTCGTGTCAATTTCTCACATGCTGATTACGACGATATCCGAGAGAAAATTGAAACCATTAGAAGACTAAACGACGAATTTGGTTACACAACCGCCATCCTGGGCGATTTACAAGGTCCAAAGCTGCGCGTAGGGGTTATGAAAGAAGACGTGGTTGTGTCGCCCGGCGATATCATCACCTTCCAAACCGCCGAAGACGTGCCCGGAACTGCCGAACGCGTGTACATGAACTACAAAGAGTTCCCTGCCGATGTAAACCCCGGAGAACGCATCTTGCTCGACGACGGTAAACTCATCTTCGAAGCCATCGAAACCGATCGCGTAGCCGAAGTAAAGTGTGTCGTCATTCAAGGTGGACCGTTAAAGTCTAAAAAAGGGGTAAACTTGCCAAACACCAAAGTTTCACTTCCAGCTTTAACAAAAAAAGACGTAAAAGACGCCATTTTTGCAATAGAACAAAAAGTAGATTGGATTGCTCTTTCGTTTGTGCGAACAGCCGACGACTTAATTGAACTACAAGAACTTATTGCCGAACATTCCGACCATAAAATTCCGATTGTAGCAAAAATCGAAAAACCAGAAGGTGTTGAAAACATCAATAAAATTGTAGCGTATTGCGACGGTTTGATGGTGGCTCGCGGCGATCTAGGTGTTGAAGTTCCGGCACACGAAGTTCCGCTTATTCAAAAGAAATTGGTAAACCGTGCCAAAACGGCTCGTATTCCAGTGATCATCGCTACACAAATGATGGAAACCATGATTACAAGCCTTACGCCGACTCGCGCCGAGGTTAACGACGTGGCAAACTCGGTTATGGACGGTGCCGATGCGGTAATGCTTTCCGGAGAAACATCGGTTGGTAACTACCCGGTTCAGGTCATTGAAAAAATGACGCAAATTATCGAGGCGGTCGAAGATTCTCCGCTTATTCAAGTACCGCAAAATACACCGCAGGTGCGCACCAAGCGTTTCATCACGAAATCTATTTGCCACCACGCAGCTAGTATGGCAAACGTTATTAAAGCAAAAGCTATTTGTACGTTAACAAACAGCGGTTACACGGCGTTCCAAATCTCGGCTTGGCGCCCGCAATCGCATATTTTGGTTTTCACGTCTAACAAACGTATTTTAACGCAACTCAACTTGCTGTGGGGCGTAAAATCAATTTATTACGACAAATTTGTGAGCACCGACGACACGGTAACCGACGTTAACCAAATTGCCAGAGACCGCGGTTTTGTCACCAAAGGCGACTTCCTAATCAATCTTGCGGCGATGCCCGTTACCGAAAAAGGAATGGTAAATACCTTGCGTGTATCAGAAATTGTGTAAACAATAAATGTCAATTAATATAAAATCGGCTTTCTCGGCCGATTTTTTTTGTGCTATTTTTTTGTAACNTTTTGCGGGGGCGACCCCAGAAGCCGACGCAAAATTTGGCTGAAACGACTTTTGAAGTGCGCCATGTAGCGTAAGGCCCGACCTGCCGCCACAGCTGTTTCCACTAAATATCCGGCGGCAGGATGTGCCCAAATAAAAAACTTGAAAACGAAAAATAAGTTGAAGCGTTCAAAAATGGCAGCTTTGCCTTTAAGCAAAACCAAACCTCACTCCTACTCTTCGTAAAAATCTAAAGTGCGTTCGTGTGTTTCGCTGGTTCCGTGCAAGGCGATGAGTGCAAAAGAAAAAACCAAAATTCCCACGAGTAAAACGGCCAAAATCGGATTGAAATACGCTTTCAAAAACTCGTAACTCAGCAACAACAGCGGCACTAAACCGCGTACCACATTGGGAATGGTTGTAGCAGCTGTGCTTCGCAAGTTCGTACCAAACTGTTCGGCCGATAGCGTTACGAACATTGCCCAAAATCCGGTTCCCAAGCCAATCCAGCCGCAGTAAAAGTAGTACATGCCCACGCTGTCGTAATCGGAAAAAAGCAACAACAACACGCCTACAAACGTGAACAGCAAAAAGTAAAACACTGCTTGCCGCCGCGATTTCAAATAATACGAAATGGGTCCGCTGCTTAAATCGCCCATCGCCGCCAGCAAATAGCACCAAAAAATAGCTTTTCCGGGCTCCACACCTGCTATGCCTTTGGCTGCTCCAAACTGATTTGCCAGAAAAACCAAAACACCCACGCAGTACCAAATAGGCAGCCCGATGGCTACACAACTAATGTATCGTATAAACCGCGATTTGTTGGTAAACATCATTGTAAAATCGCCGTGTTTTAAATGCTTTTGCTTTTTCGCCGACTCAAAAATGCCACTTTCGTGTACACTAATGCGCAACAGCAGCAAGGCAAATCCGAGCAATCCGCCAACTAAGTATGCTACGCTCCAACTTCCGGCTAAATTCACGGTTAATTCGGCTACGACTGCACCTAAAATTCCGAATCCGGCAACAATCGACGTACCTAAAGCGCGGTATTTTGTAGGTAAGGATTCGGAGACTAAGGTAATTCCGGCGCCGAGTTCGCCCGCTAAGCCAACACCGGCAAAAAACCGAAGCCACGCATAGATGTCTGCCACCTGCTCTTTCGGCACGTACGGCAACAATCCGCAGGCAAAATTAGCAGCCGAGTATAAAACGATTGAACCAAAAAGCGTGGAAAGGCGTCCGCGTTTATCGCCCAAAACGCCCCATAAAATACCGCCCACGAGCATTCCGACCATTTGAAAATTGAGGATGCGTGTTCCTACAACATCGGGATTCAAACCCAAATCGGTTAAACTCTGGATGCGCACAATGGCAAAAAGCAGCAAATCGTATATGTCGACAAAATAGCCCAAAGCGGCAATAATAACGGGCCAAGTAAGTAGGTTTGTTTTGGTGGTAGTCATATTCAAATGTAGCAAATAGGTGCAAAAAAACAAGTTGCTATGTGCTTACATGCTGTTAAACACCAACTACTTAATTTCTTTTTAAAAGATAAAAATTTACGGAAAAACCGTAAAATCAATCAAAATGCAGCTAATACCTTTGGTTAAAATTTATACGCCATGGAGACTTTTACAGGAAATCACGTCAACATTCACGCCTTTTGGCCCACAAAAAACATTGAGCCACTTATTACCAATGAAATACAGCAAGTAATTATTCCGGAGATTATAAAAATTCTACCTAAAGTAGGTTGCAGAGTACTGGCTGTAAACACAATGCCCGATCACATTCACCTGCTGTTTTGGCTTAATCCCGATTACTCGATTTATACAGTTGTAGAAACTGTGAAGAAATGTACAGCTGCGCACATCAATGAAAATAAGATGTGCAAGAAGAAGTTTATTTGGTCGGAAAAAATCTACAGTTATTCCGTTCCCAACGACAATGTTCCCGAGGTTTCAGCGATTATTCGCTTGCAAAAGGGACATCACGCCAACATGACTTTTGAAGATGAAGTAGCTAAACATTTGCAAAACGTGGAGCGATTGATGCGGCTAACAAACGTAAAAAGCTTCACTATAGAGTGAAGCTTTTTGAGTGCGGGCAATAGGACTCGAACCTACACGCCTTGCGGCACCAGATCCTAAGTCTGGCACGTCTACCAATTTCGCCATGCCCGCGAATTGTGGCTGCAAATATACAACTAAGTTCGATTTTTCAAAGTAGGATGATAAAAAAGCTGAAATTTTCTGATTGTTGCTTGCGTTCAAGTAAGCGCGTTCGTGTGTTGCCAACGAAAATACGCTACTACTCTTTCGTTTAACTACAACTCGTGCGATCGCGCTAAGCAAAACTGCGATTGGAAACATTTCTTTAGAAAACCAGCGGCTGAAATCTTAAGGGGTTGTTTCGTCAAATGGTGTGCTGTCGGTTTTCTTGCTTTTTGTCTTCTCATGCATTTTAGCCGCAGCACAACTACAAAGTTTTTATTCTGTAACGGTTTTACTACATTAGCGATACAAAATTTACCACATGTCTGATATAAAAAAATACGTTGCGCAACACAAAGACCGCTTTATCAATGAGTTGCTCGAGATACTTAAAATTCCGTCGGTTAGCGCCGACCCTGCTTACAGTCAGGATGTTATGGATATGGCCGAAGCCACAAAAAAAGCACTCGAAGCTGCGGGTTGTGATTTTGTTGAATTGTGTGACACACCCGGCTATCCGATTGTTTACGGAGAGAAAATCATCGATCCGAATTTACCTACCGTTTTAGTTTACGGACATTACGACGTGCAGCCGCCCGACCCGATGGAATTGTGGACGTCGCCGCCGTTTGAACCAGTCATCAAAAAAACTGAAATTCACCCGGAAGGCGCCATATTTGCTCGAGGTGCCTGCGACGATAAAGGGCAGTTTTACATGCACGTAAAAGCTTTTGAATACATGGTTCAGAACAATCAGTTGCCGTGCAATGTGAAATTTATGATTGAAGGCGAAGAAGAAGTGGGTTCAAAATCGCTCGGCTGGTTTGTGGAACGCAATCAGGAAAAACTGAAAAACGATGTGATATTAATTTCCGATACGGGAATGATTAGCAACCAGCAACCGTCGATTACCACCGGACTTCGCGGCTTAAGCTATGTGGAAGTAGAAGTAACTGGACCAAATCGCGATTTACATTCGGGCTTGTATGGAGGTGCTGTAGCCAACCCGATAAATGTGCTTTCGAAAATGATTGCCTCACTACACGACGAGAATAACCACATTACCATTCCCGGATTTTACGACAAGGTAATTGAACTGAGCGTTGAAGAACGCGCCGAAATGGCAAAAGCACCGTTTAGCTTAGACCATTATAAGAAAGCGCTCGATATTGAAGACGTTTATGGAGAAACGGGTTATGTAACCAACGAACGCAATTCGATTCGTCCGACGCTCGACGTAAACGGAATTTGGAGCGGCTATACCGGAGAAGGTGCAAAAACAGTAATTGCCAGTAAAGCCTTTGCTAAAATATCGATGCGTTTAGTGCCCGATCAAAACTGGGAAGAAATTACCGAACTGTTTACCAAACATTTCGAGGCTATTGCTCCAGCGGGCGTTCGTGTTCAGGTAAAACCACATCACGGCGGCGCGGCTTACGTAACACCAATCGACAGTATTGGCTACCAAGCAGCAAATAAAGCGTACACCGAATCGTTTGGCGTAAAAGCTATTCCGGTTCGTTCGGGCGGCAGTATTCCGATTGTGGCACTTTTCGAAAAGGAACTGAAAAGCAAAAGTATTTTAATGGGATTTGGATTAGATAGCGACGCCATTCATTCGCCAAACGAACATTACGGCGTTTTCAATTACCTGAAAGGTATCGAAACCATTCCGTTGTTTTATAAGTATTACGTGGAACTGGCTAAATAACGTGAGTTCGACATAAAAATCTTTGTTAGAACGCTTGAATTGCGACATTTAAATAGTTTGCGGAAATTTTTGCTAAGCTATTTTTAAAGCTAACCATTTAAACAGTCGCTTACATCGTTGTATTTTTTTGAGATACCTCTGTATCCCAANTGGTTGTTTTGCGACTTCAAGATACTGATTTTCAGTATCTTGACCAACATTTGTTCAATTTATTTTACTTCAAATAATTTCACCCAACGGGTTAATCAATATACTTTTCTATGTCTTCTGATTTTCCGACAATAAATTCCCAATCTTGATAATCTTTCAAATAAAATTCAAGATTTAAATTTCTAGTTAATTCTTCAATTGCTTTTTGAGTAACAAATTTCAGTTTTGGTTGTTCCATGAAATTTCACTTTCGAATTGGATTTTCAAGCAATGCAGGCTAACTTAACAATTGGCGGAGTTTCCACATCCTTTTAAAACTTCAAAAACACTTGTAAATTACTTAATAACAACAATTTGATCTAAAAATTTATACGCATTTTTAATATGTCGAATTGAACAATTATTTCTCCTTTTGTTATGTACGAATATACGCTTTTTCTATAAAACGTTAGTAACGTTTTTCCGCAGCCCGGATAGAGGCGGCATCCTTTTTGTGGCGCGAAGCAGAACAAAAAGATACAGCCGAAAGCCGGAATAGCTGCCCAAAAAAATAAAATAAATCTAATTTCTTTTTTTATTTGGGCGGCAATTCGCGCTGTTCGTTGCAATAATAGCTGTCAGCGGTAGTTTCGGCTACGTTTCGCAAAGCTTCCGTTGGTCGCTTTACTCAAAGTGCCTAAACAAACCGCTGCCTCGCTTTTATTTTCACTGCCATCACGGCCGCGAGCGATAGTGCTTCTAAAAAAGCTTACTGCGGCAGAAAAATTGCAGCTATTACTTGTGCGCTATCTTGCGAACGCCATGAAATACATTACTAATTTTATTGATTTCCAAGACTGAAAACGAGCGCAAAGGCTAAGAGCATAACAAAGCCCCCAAAAAGTACAACTGTTAGTATTGCATTTTAAAAAATTAAGCCCTTTTTTGTTTTCGTACTTCGGACTAAATGTTTGATAATAGATAAAAACGGTAGACAATAAAAACAAGGAAATGAAAAACCAAGATTGATTACCTTGTATAGGCAATGCGTGCCAAACCCACGATAACAGATTAAAAATTAAAAAATAAATTAGCGTTACGCCTGCAATTACAACGTGTTCTGCAACATTAAATTTTACTTTTCGATATGCAATAAGTGAACTAATTGTGAAAAGCGGAATAAAAGATAAGGTGATGTATTTAAAATACTTTGAGATAAAACTTCGACTTGAAAGATACGCTTGACCTGTAGCAGAAACGGGATTCGTATCTATCTGAAAACTCTTCACAAACACTATTAATCCGATAAGAATTACTGCTAAATAAAAAAAGTTGTAGTACCTAGCTCGTTTTCCACTAAAGTAATTGTATGCCACTACACCGGGCCGCAGTATGATTTCTTTTGAAGTAAACGGCAAACCTTTATCGAAATGCAAAACGCCGTGAATTATGTCATGCAGAATGAAATGTAGCGAGTCAAGTCGTTGAACCTGTGATTTTTGATTACAATTGTGGCAATATTTACCTACTAATAAGGTTTCACAATTTAAACATTTTTTTTTGCTTTACATCCATCTCGTTACTTAGTACGTTTGCTGCTCAAAAATAGAGAGAATCGCTGTACTTTGTAACGAATATCTCAGGAAAATAGAAAGTAATCGCTTCGTACAAAAGAATGACTATCAGCGAAATAGCACGACAAAACTCACCTTCATAAATTAACTTTACGTAAGATTTTGTGACTACCCGAATGCAACCAAGGCTACTTTGAAGCACTCACTTTGTAAAACTTTCGGTACTTAAACCAGGCAAATCCGGCCAGTATCATAATAGCTGCGAATGAATAATAAGCTTCGACGGGCGTTACTACTTTATCGCCGCTTGCGTATGAATGTAGTCCGGTAAGGTAGAAATTCACTCCAAAGTACGTCATCATAATCGAGTAAAACGCGAGTACACTCATTAAGTTGTAAATCCAAACGCCGCGCAACGCAGGCACAAAGCGCGCATGAATTACAAAAGCATACACCATAATACTAATCAAGGCCCAAGTTTCTTTTGGATCCCAACCCCAATAACGTCCCCAACTTTCGTTTGCCCATTGCCCGCCGAGAAAGTTCCCTATGGTAAGCATAACCAAACCAATTGTAAGCGCCATTTCGTTGATGTAGGTTAGTTCTTTAATGTGCAAATTCATTTTCACCTTGTTTTTTGCTGTTGTGCAAATCATCAGGATGAGCGTTACCAAACCTAAAATCATACCCAATGTAAACGGACCGTAACTTGCAACAATTACAGCTACGTGAATCATCAACCAATACGAATTTAAAACCGGTACCAAATTTCCGATAGCAGGGTCGGTCCAGCTCCAATGCGCGATCATTAAAATCATGCTGGCAACAAAAGTTCCGGATGCAACGGTAAGCTTCGATTTACGATCGAACGCTAAGGTGAAAAACATGGTTGCCCAACCAACGTAAATAACCGATTCGTAACTATTACTCCACGGCGCGTGACCACTGATGTACCAACGGGCAATTAAACCCACTGTGTGCAAAACAAACAATAGCGCGGCCAAGATGTGAAATGCGTTAATCACATAGTTAATCCATTTTTTGTTGGCCAGAATATTTACAATCGCGAAAAGCAACATTAGAACGCCGGTGAGCATGTACATCCAAAACAAATTCTTGAAGATATCGTATTTGTTGTACGCTATTTCAGCGTCTATTTTATCATCGGACGGACGAACACTCGCGCCAAATTTCTTTTGGTAATTTTCCATACCGTTTACCAAAGTATTGGCGTAGGTATAATTGCCCGTCTCCGCTCCTTTTGCCAGCGACGTCATGTAGAGTGGCATGATGCTTTTAATGGTGTCGAGCGAGGTTCCGGTAGGTTGGTGGACTTCTAAGAAACTCACCCATTTGTTGTTTTTATCTTTTGGAAACGGGAAAATGCGCAAAATACCGCCGCTCAAAGCCGAATTAAGCAAATTCACTTTTCGATCGGTTTCGATAAAATCTTTCTGAAATTGGTTTGGAATGGCTGCTTTGTAAGCCGCATCGAGATAGGGCGCGAGTTTGTAATTACCTTCTTTGTCAAAAAATCGGCGGAAACTTACAAGCTTTTCTCCCGGTTCTACGCCAATAATTTTGCGAATACTGTCGTTACCTCTTTTAATGTAGATAAACGGAACTTCAAACCACAATCGCGGATACTGCGTCATCGACAAGAAAACCTGATCCGAATTATAGCCTTTGTAGTGATCGCTTTTACTAACTTTTCGCAACAATTCCGACGAAAAAGTATTGATTGGTTTCATACGTCCGCCTTCATCTTGAATAATGAGTCGGCCAAAACGTTCGGCATGCGCAACAGGCGGAATATTCTTTGCCAGTATCGAATCTATTTGCTGTAAACTTAAAGTTTGCTGATGCTCGTGCTGTGAAAAACCCGAAACCGACGCAAGTAAAAGTAGTACCGTAAGTGCAGCTTTCTTGGCTTTTATTTTCTCTAATTTCATTTTCAAATCGGCAAAGCGCGTGTTCTTTGTGAATAAAATAAGCATCAGCGCTAGATACAGTATAAAGTAACCAATGTAGGTAATCCAAGTTCCAATGAAATCGTGATTTACCGATAAAACGGTTCCTTTTTCGTCGGGATCAAACGATGCTTGGAAGAAACGATAGCCGCCGTAATCCAAAATATGATTCATATAAATGCGTTCGTCGAACTTCTTCGCACCATCAATGACAGTTACTTTCGATTCGAACGACGAATAACTCTTTTCCGTTCCGGCATATTTTTCAGCGATAAAATCATTGAGTTGAATTTTAAACGGCAATTGGTAAACTTTACTTCCGTAGAAGAGCGTAAAATCTAAATCGCCCAGCTTAAAACTTTTGGGTTCACCTTGCTTGCCCTTCCCTCCTACCAAGGTTACGGTTTCGGTTTTTCCGTTTGCGGTAACGTTAACAATCAGCGCGTCATCAGTATTTTTATCTTCCCAATCGTTATTCGATTCGTAGGTTTCCACACCTTTAATGGCAGGTTCTGGAAATACAAACTGACTTCCACCCACGTTATATAACGAACGAAGCATTAAATCGGCAGTGGTATTCGGAAGTACTTTTCCTTGCATTTGATCGGCCATTCGCATAAAGGTTCCGTCAAAAGGTGTCGCTATTTTCAAGCCGTTAGCATCGCCGCTGATGTTAATAGCTCCAGCTGTTTCTTTATTGAAAGCAAAAAGTAAATTGTGAATGTTTTGCACCGATCCTTCTTTCAGGTAATGCTCATGACGTTCGCCATTTCCTGCTTCTACTAATTTCAAATACAAAACGCCGTTGGGATCGGGCTTCATAGTCGATTTGGCGTTCATGATGTAATTCACGTAAGTAATTTCGAACGGCTTTCCTTTAAAATCGTCCGAAATGCTGAAGTCGTTGTCGGTAACCATGCTCAGTAGTAGTGGTTCTTCGATGGTTTTACGTTTGAATTCTCCTTGAAATTCGCCATCCACAAAGGCGGTCAGGTACGTTCTGTCTGAAAGAATTTCGTTAGATGCTGCACCTTCGCGAATCGGCATAACGCCTTCGTAACTGATGTAACGCGTAACGGCAGCACCGATAATGATTAAAATAAACGAAAGGTGCAAGGATAGCGTTACCCATTTTTCGCGCTTGTACAGCTGATAGCGTTTGATGTTTCCGAAGAAATTCACCAAAAACAACAGGTGAATCAGCTCAAACCACCAGGCGTTGTAAATCCAAATACGCGCCGTTTCGGTGTTGTAGCCACTTTCTACAAAGGTTCCTATGCCCATGGCCACCGCATACGAAATAAACAAAACGGCCATTAAACGCGTAGAAAATAATATATCGAGCAATCTTTGGGAAAGAGATTTTGCCATAATGTGGTATCGCTTTTTTTTGCGCGGCACAAAATTACGCAATAAACACAGCTTTACCGTCGTAGATTATTCTTAGAATTTAGTTAAAGCAGTAAATTTTATTGATACTGTTTAAAATTTACAGCGCAAGTTTTATGCGACTGTATTAACTGAGTAAGGTCAATTTAATTTACCGCAATTGTATTTAATGGGAAACTTAATTTTGGGAGCGTTTTCGAAGGTAATTTTCTTGCAGACAAAGCGTTAGATAATTGAAATATCGCCTTTTCCTTCACGAACAACAAAAGGTTCGCGGCCGCTGGCGTCGATGATTGTTGAAGGAGTATTATCGCCGTAACCTCCATCGATAACCACATCGACTAAATTTTGCCATTTTTCGAAGATAAGTTCCGGATCAGTCGAATATTCAAGAACCTCATCATCGTCGTGAATCGATGTGGAGACAATTGGATTTCCAAGCTGACGCACCAATTCAAGCGCAATTTCGTTATCCGGTACGCGAATACCAACGGTTGTTTTCTTCTTAAACTCTTTTGGCAGATTGCTGTTTCCGGGCAAAATAAAGGTGTACGGACCCGGCAAGGCGCGTTTCAATAACTTAAACGTTGCTGTATCAATTTGTTTAACGTAATCCGATAAATTACTCAGATCGCAACAAATAAAGGAAAAGTTCGCTTTCTCGAGTTTGATCCCTTTAATTTTTGCGATACGTTCGAGTGCTTTGGAGTTGGTTATATCGCAGCCTAAACCGTAAACTGTATCGGTTGGATAAATTACTAAACCGCCGTTTTTCAGCACATCAACTACTTTCTTAACGGCAGCAGGATTCGGATTTTCGGGATAAATTTTAATGAATTGTGCCATGTTAGTTAAGAATTGTGAGTTTTGCGAAGCGTAACAAGAGTTTCTTTACGCCTCCTACTTCGAAGTTTATTTCGGCTTTCTTGTCGGCTCCACTGCCTTCAATACCAATAACAATACCTTTTCCGAATCGTTCGTGCATCACAGTGGTTCCCGCATTTAAGTTGTTATTCCCGGTATCAACCGTATTTTTCGACGGAATGTTAACAGGTTTCAATCGACGTAAACCTTCCGGCTTCTTCGGTAGTTCGTTTGTAATGTATGCCGGTGGCGTTCCTGCTGTTGGTTTAGACAAGCGCAATTTCGATTTGTCGATATCGCCGAAAATATCCAGATTAATCATGGGTTTGTATTGATAGGTATTTTCCGGTGGCGTCAGGTATTCGACGTACTGCGGTTCTATTTCATCGATAAATCGCGACGGGTCACAATCGGTAAGTTTTCCCCAACGATACCGCGATTGCGCATAGGTTAAATATGCCTGATGCTCGGCGCGTGTCAGTGCTACATAAAACAAACGACGTTCTTCTTCGAGCTCGGCACGCGTGTTCACCGACATGGCGCTGGGGAACAAATCTTCTTCCATTCCAACCACAAACACATACGGAAACTCTAGTCCTTTTGCCAAATGTATGGTCATTAAAGCCACGCGATCGTCGTCGCCAGTGTCTTTATCTAAATCTGTTGCCAGCGCTACGTCTTCTAAAAACTCGGTTAAGCTTCCGGTGGCGCCATCAACTTCGCGTTGCCCCTCGATAAAATCTTTTATACCGTTGAGTAATTCTTCGATATTCTCGAGTCGGCCAATGCCTTCGGGCGTATTGTCTTTGCGTAATTCCTGAATTAGTCCGGTTTTTTTGGCCACATGATCGGCTACATAAAACGCATCTTGCTCTTTGCTGATGATTTGAAACGATTCGATCATCGTCACAAAGTCGCGCAGTTTGTTTTTCGTTCCGCCATTGAGTCGTAAATCAATTTTGTCGATATTTTTCATCACCTCGAAAATCGATCGTTTGTAATGGTTTGCAGCCACAGTAAGTTTTTCGATGGTCGTATCGCCTATTCCTCGAGCAGGATAATTGATGACACGAATGAGCGCTTCCTCATCTTTCGGATTCAACACCAAACGCAGATAACACAAAACATCTTTAATTTCCTTTCGCTGATAAAACGACAAACCACCGTAAATACGGTACGGAATATCGCGTTTGCGCAGCGCATCTTCCATAGCACGCGATTGCGCGTTGGTTCGGTACAAAATGGCGAACGAATTATTAGAAAGCTGTTTATTCATTCGTTCTTCCCAAATGGTAGCAGCTACAAATCGACCTTCCTCAGCATCGGTTATACTTCGATGAATTTTCACCTTCGGACCGTCGTCGTTATGCGTCCAAACCACCTTATCTAGCTTGGTTTTATTCTTTTCAATAATCGAATTTGCCGCTTCAACGATATTGCGTGTGCTGCGGTAATTTTGTTCGAGTCGATATACTTTTACGTCGGGATAATCTTTTTGAAAATTTAGAATATTGTTTATGTTGGCGCCGCGAAATGCGTAAATACTTTGTGCATCATCGCCCACGACACAAATATTCTGAAAACGATCGGATAAGGCGCGAACAATCAAGTACTGAGAATGATTGGTATCTTGATACTCATCCACGAGTATATATCGAAAACGATCTTGATATTTGCTAAGCACGTCTGGAAAGACATTGAGTAATTCATTGGTTTTCAACAACAAATCATCAAAATCCATGGCACCAGCCTTGAAGCAGCGATCTACATATTCTTGATAAATATCTCCAGTGCGTGGCTTCTTACTCATGGCGTCGGCTTCCATCAATTCCGGATTATTGAAGTACGCACGAACGGTAATGAGACTGTTTTTGTATGAAGAAATGCGGTTGTAGAGCTGTTTTGGTTTGTAAATGTCTTTATCGAGCTGCATTTCCTTCACTATTGAAGAAAGCAAGCGAATAGAATCTTGCGTATCATAGATGGTAAAATTGCTTGGATAACCCAGCTTAGAAGATTCGGCACGTAAAATTCGGGCAAATACCGAGTGAAAAGTTCCCATCCAAAGATTTTTTGCCTCGTTCGAACCAACAATATCTGAAATACGCTTTTTCATTTCGCGTGCTGCCTTATTGGTAAAGGTTAAAGCTAGAATATTGAACGGATCGACACCCTGACTCATCAGGTAAGCAATTCGAATGGTGAGCACTCGTGTTTTTCCAGAACCGGCACCGGCAATGATTATCATCGGGCCATCTTTCTGTAAAACAGGAAGTTTCTGAGCATCGTTTAACTGGCTTATATAGCGTTCCATCGTAAAATAATAAACCACAAATTTAAAGAATCTTACTCGGTTTTAATTCATTCGCCGAAAGGCATTTTTCACAAAAAAGATCCTAGGTAACGTAATTTCTATCATCAAAGAAAAACAGTTCATAACTTCCAATCTATTAACAACTTGAAAAGGAAATCAATTTTTAAGAATCGTTAGAAAAAACGAGGAAATGTCGGGAGCTAGTCGCGGAAACAGAATTTAGCTACCTTTGCGCGAAAATTTTAGCAATTATGAATGCAGACGATCTTTTAAAAGCCTTACTCAACATTTTACCTGCGCTCATTGTAGGCATTGTTGCTGTGAATTTCTTCAAAAATTTTGTCTTAAATCAGAATGAAGAGCGCCGATTCGAGATACTTCGCCAAACGCGAAAAGAGACGTTGCCTCTTAAATTGCAAGCTTACGAGCGCTTAACTTTATTGATGGACCGAATTTCGATCGCTAAAGTGGCGGTACGAATTGCGCCGGTTCACGACGACACCGAATCGTACGTACAAATTTTATCGGCCACGGTAGAACAAGAATTTGAACACAATTTAACGCAACAAATTTATGTTTCCGACGAGTGTTGGTTGGCCATAACTGCTGCGAAAAACGCTACACTGAGAAACATACGAGAAATTTCATTGTTGGCCGAAGCTACAAATGCAGATAGTTTCAGACAATTATTGTTGCAAAATGCTGTGAATAGCGCATCGACAACCAATTTAGCTATCAATATGCTTCGCGCTGAAGTACAGCGTTTTATCTAAAAACCTTAAAATCTTGTAAAAGAATAACGCTAAAACGTATCAACTGCGTTCGCTGTTCCGCTTTTCTTTGAAGTCTTAAACAAGAATTTCTATGAAAACGGTACGTGTATTGCATATTGACGACGATGCCGATGATAGTTATTTTCTTTTCGACGCACTGAGTAAACTTGTAGATACGCCTGCCTATCGATTTACCACTACAGCTAGCGAAGCGAAATGCTTTTTGGAAAACGGATCCTTTATTCCTGATGTCATATTTGTAGATTATTACATGCCCATTACAAACGGAATTGACTTTTTATTGTGGATCAAACAACAACCCAAACTTCAAGAAATACCTACCATTGTTCTTTCTACCATCGAACAGCAAGAAGTTTACGATTTGGCACAAGCCGCTGGTGCACAGAACTTTTTCCTAAAACCATCCGATTTTAACGACTGGTTTAATTTGGTCAAAAGCGCATTAGCTAGCACTAAAATTGCTCGCGACACGTCGACTTCAGTGTGAAAGTTTTCTAAATTTAGGGCACATTCACCTATTTGAAGCGTACTTTTGACCCGTGAATGCATCCAAAAAATACGTAGTTTGTTTACTTGCCGCCTTGCTTTTAGGAAGTTTAGGTTGGCAATCTGCGCATCGCATTCATCACTTCGAAGAAAATAAATTAAAGCATTGTGCGCTTTTTACAGAAACGAGCGACAAAGCGGTTTTGCACCACAGCCACGGAGATCTTTCCTTGCATTGCGACTCCTGTACGCTGGCTGTAATCAGCGATTTATTTCCATCCGATTTGTATGTCGGAATAACTGCTCAGCCAACACTCAAGCAAAAAACCATTGTTCAACCTTCGAACAGTTGGATTAATAAACACTTTACCTATAAATCACTTCGTGCACCGCCTACTTTTACGTAACTCCTAGCTACATAAAGTAAAAGTAAAACGTATGAATAAAACCATTTTAGGCGCCGTTTTTGCTTTGTTTTTTGTTGACTTCGGATTTGGACAGTTGGTAAAAACCATTTCTGGAAACGTAAAATCCGGTGGCGCAATCGTTGAAAATGCCGTCATTTACGTAGGTAAGAAAAAAATTAACTGCGATGTACAAGGCACTTTTGCCTTTACGGTAGATAATTCTGTTGATGAATTTACTGTTGTGGCACCTCATTTCGAAAAAGTCGTACAAAAAATAGGCAGCGAGCCTGTACAAGTGTACCAATTTAATTTATCTCCACATGCCGAGGATTTGGCCGAAATCATTGTTCGGAAAAAAGCCTCATTGGTTTATGATGTCTCAGGAAGTAATAAACTGAATGCCAAAACGCTGCGCGAATATTCGGCTCAAAATTTGGGCGATGCTTTGCGCGAAATAAACGGGGTAAACAGTTTAAAGACAGGCAATAACATCGTAAAACCGATAATTCACGGATTGAGCGGGAGTCGGATTTCGATGCTCACCAATCGTTTGCGTATGGAAGATCAACAATGGGGAACCGAACATGCGCCGGCAATTGATGTGAACGGCTTAACGCGAATAAATGTCGTAAAAGATGCTGCCGCTTTGCAATACAGCGGAGATGGCGTAGGTGGTTTGATTTTATTGGAACGTCAGATTCCTGAAAACGACACAATTTTTAGTCAGCTTACCTCCACAGCGCAATCAAACGGCAGCGGTGGGGCACTGGCTGCAACTTTTGTTCGGGCAAAGGAAAAGGGAACTTCGTACCGGATCGATGCCGCAGCAAAGATGTTTGGTGATCGCCGTGCTGCTGATTACGTACTGTCAAATACGGGAAATCGGGATTTCTCCGCAGCAGCGCAACTCCGACGCAAATTGAAATTCGGAACCCTAAACGCCGAATTGTCGTACTTTCAAACGGAAACGGGCATTCTTGCCGCTTCGCATATTGGAAATGCAACTGATTTGTATTTTGCCATCCAATCGCAGAAACCTTCGGTTGTAAGACCTTTCACGTACGACATTGCGAACCCGAAACAACAAGTGTCGCATTTGTTCTCACAGCTTTCGCTGGAAGAGGAACTCGGCAAATGGAATAGCAAATGGTATTACGGCTATCAGCGCAACAATCGCAAAGAATTTGATATTCGTCGCGGTAATCGGGACAATATTCCTGCTTTGGATTTGACCTTACAATCGCACAGTATTTTGGCCGATTTTAAAAGAATGTTCCAAAATACGGAAGTGAAGTTGGGAATTTCGGGCGGCTATCAAACCAATTTTGCGAATCCAGACACAGGCGTACGACCCATCGTGCCGAATTTTACTAAAACAGATTTGGGATTATATGCCATTTCAGATTTGGAATTAAATAGCACATTTCGTTTAGAAAGCGGTATTCGTTACGATTATTCGCGAATTACGGCAAGTAAATTTTACCAAAATTCGCGTTGGATTGAACGCAACTATCAGTCGGATTTTGGGCAGTTTGTAGTCTTTGAAAACGCAGGTGAACTTTTAGTAGAACCGATTTTTAATTATCACAATATTGCTGCGAATGCCAAAGTTTCGGGACAAATTTCTGAAAACTACCGAATTGAATTTGGAGCGACTGCCTTAAACAGAAATCCGAATGTCAGCGAACTTTTTTCGGACGGTTTACACCATTCATCGGGCATTATCGAAGTGGGCGATTTGCGTTTAAAACAGGAAAATGCAGTGAAAGTAGCGCTTAATCAGAATCTGACATGGAAAGCGAGTACGTTTAGTTTAGAATCGTTTTTGCAACGCATTGAGAACTTCATTTACTTACAACCGACCGGTTTTCTGACGACAATCCGCGGTGCATTTCCAGTTTATGAATACAAAAGCACTACTGCGCGCTTATTTGGTGCCGATTTTAGTTGGACGTACCGATTTTCAAATCGATTTTCATTTAAAACGGCTGCCTCATACGTTTCGGGTTACGACGTTCGCGAAAGCAGAAACCTGATCGACATACCGCCATTTAATTGGCACTCGTCGATTGTTGTAAAACCTTTCGACAAATCGGATTTTACTTTAGAACTCCGACACGAATACGTTGCGTTTCAAAATGCTTTTCCCGATTTCGATTTTGAAACCAATATCGTTCAAAACAATGAGTTATCCCAGGTAACGGTTCCGATTTCCAGACCACCAAACGCCTACCAACTCTTTGATTTAAAAGCTTCGTGGCCTTTTCAATTACAAAAAACAGCGCTACAAGCAAGTTTGGGAATTCAAAATATTGGAAATCAGAGTTATAGAAATTATCTAAATAAACAACGCCTATTCGCAGATGAATTAGGCAGAAACATCACTTTACAATTACAAATCAATATTTAATCATGAAAAAACAAGTATTTATCTTCGCAACTTTAGCAACGGCATTATTCACTTCATGCGACGACGACAGCGCTTCGCAAGTAATTGAAGAAGAGGTTATTACAACTATAGAAGTAACACTGACCGGAGGTGGAGAAACGATCACTTTAGTTTCTAGGGACTTAGACGGAGACGGACCTGGTTTACCTGTTTCGGTAGTTAGCGGAAATTTAACGGCTGGCACTACTTATACGGGTGCTATCGTTTTAAAAAATGAAACAGAAACTCCAGCAGAAATTAAAAATCCTGAGATTTTGGAAAAAGATGAAGAGCACCAATTCTTTTACCAAACTACGGGAACGGTTGGTACATTTACGTACACCGATGCCGACAGCAACAACAATCCGATTGGTTTAACATTTACCTTGCAAACTGCTGCAACTGCAGGAACGGGAAGTATCACCTTTACCTTGCGTCACGAGTTGAACAAAAACGGAACTGGAGTAGATCAAGGTATCATCACGAACGCAGGTGGAAGCACCGATATCGAAGTTTCTTTTCCAGTAACTATCGAATAGTTTCTTCTTAAATTTTCACAAAAACCGATTGCGAAAGTGATCGGTTTTTTTATGCCAAAAACCCGAGCGTTAACTCAGGTTTAAGCAGATTTCAATTTCACGCACAAAATACTTTACTGTGTGTTCGACCTAAAAAACTTTATTAGATCATGGAAAGTGACTTTTTCAAGCTTCATTATGAAAAATTTCTTACGATATTTTCTAAAACTCAACATTTAAACGCTTTCTAACTTCGGCTTTTATTTTGAATGAACATTAAGTTATTGCTTTTCGAGAACGGCAACGGCAACAGTACCATCCTCCAGTACCGTTGGAACAAGCAGCAAACATTTCAGCCGCTAGAATCAGAACAAATAAAAAGTTCCATTTTTTCAACGCTCTAGATTATTTACTAGAACGATGTAAAAATGGAACTCTGAGAATATCTGTGCAATAAGGCAGCTGCCCTATTTTGGTTTGTGTGATCTAGCTGTTGTGTAAGAACGCTTGTCTGTTAAGCAAGGTTTCTTCGCTTTCCACGTGGTTCGGATCGGGTACACAGCAATCGACCGGACAAACGGCAGCGCACTGAGGTTCGTCGTGAAAACCTTTACATTCTGTACATTTTCCGGGAACGATGTAGTACACCTCGTCAGAAATAGGCGTTTGCGGTGCCTCAGCATCAATTTCGGTACCGTCGGGAAGTACAATTTTACCTTTAAGAGCGGTTCCGTCTTTGTACCGCCAATCGTCTGCGCCTTCATAAATTGCAGTATTCGGACACTCGGGCTCGCAAGCTCCGCAGTTGATACACTCGTCTGTAATGATTATGGCCATGCTTCGCTATTTGAAAGTGATATTGCTCGTGAATTCACTTATTTTTGTTGCAAAATTACGTGCAAACAAACGTATTAACAAACAACTTTATGACTTTGCAAGCGAAAATTCAATCATTAGTGCAATTAGGAGCCGCATTTTCTCGGATTTTGAATGAAACTGCTTCAACAGATTCGCTTACTTCCGCAGAAAAAAATGTGCAGCAGTGGCTGAGTCGCGCGGTACATCATAACGGTTGGTACACCGAAGAAATGCTCCGTTTTTGCTTACAAGGTTGGTCGGAGAACTTTACAGTTGAAAAATTAGAGCACTGGCTAACAAAATATGCGATTACTGAAAACCAATCGCCTAAACGAATCGGGTTAATTTTAGCCGGTAACGTTCCATTGGTTGGATTTCACGACATTTTATGCGTTTGGTTGTCTGGAAATCATGCGTTGATTAAACGATCTTCGTCCGATCAGCAGCTTACCACAGCCGTAGTGCAGTTATTGGAATCTATTACTCCAGATTTCGCTAATGCCTACACTTTCGTAGAAGAAAAACTAACTGATTTTGATGCCGTGATTGCAACGGGAAGCGACAATAGTGCGCGCTACTTTGAGTATTACTTCCGAAACAAGCCAAATATCATCCGGAAAAATCGAAACGGAATAGCTGTACTCAGTGGAGAAGAAACCGCCGAAGATTTAGCAGGATTGGCAACTGATATCTTTACCTATTTTGGCTTAGGTTGCCGAAACGTTTCTAAAATATATCTGCCTCAGAAATACGATATGGCGCACTTTTATCAAGGTATTTATCACCGAAGCGATGTGCTACAACTAGAAAAATATTGTAATAATTACGACTACAACAAAGCCGTGTTCATGATGAGTAATCGACAGATTTACGATAACGGCTTTTTAATTTTAGTGGAAGACGAATCGTTTAGTTCGCCGATTGCAGCAGTTTTTTATGAATTCTACACGGATCTCTCCGAACTTCAATCGCAATTAAATGCCAAAGCAGATCAAATTCAATGTTTGGTTTCCAACTTGCCTTTGTCGGGCGCAATTCCTTTCGGAACCACACAAAAACCAGAACTTTGGGATTACGCCGACGGTATAGACACGATCGAATTCTTGCTTAAAATCGATTAACTACAACGTTTTTGTTAATAAACTGTTTTTAAATTGTACGCTTTCGTTTTTGGAAGAAGTGTGTGTTGCCGATTTTTGCAACTCGATTTTCCATACCTATGAAAAAACATAATTTTAGCTCCGGACCAAGTATTTTACCACAAGAAGTTTTTGAACAAGCGGCTGAGGCAGTGCTAGATTTCAACAACTCGGGCTTATCTCTGCTGGAAATTTCACACAGAAGTAAGGATTTTGTTGCGGTTATGGATGAAGCACGAGCCCTTGCCCTAGAACTTTTAGGCTTAGAAAATAAAGGATATCAAGCTTTGTTTTTGCATGGAGGTGCGAGTTTACAATTCGCAATGATTCCTTATAATTTGTTGGGCGCCAATCAAAAAGCCAGTTATCTAGAAACGGGTACTTGGGCTGTTGCGGCAGCGAAAGAAGCGCGTTTGTTCGGCGAAGTTGAAATTGCTGCAAGTTCAAAAGATGCTAATTTCAATTACATTCCGAAAGAAATCGGTGTTTCGCCAGACGCCAGTTACCTGCACCTAACGAGTAACAATACTATTTTCGGCACTCAAATACAATCGTTTCCCGAAGTAACTATTCCCGTGGTATGCGACATGAGTAGCGATATTTTTTCCAGAGAGCTCGATTTTTCCAAATTCGATTATATCTACGCAGGTGCTCAAAAAAATATGGGTCCGGCGGGCGTGGCATTGGTTGTGGTTAAAGAATCGATTTTAGGCAAAACCGGACGTGAGATTCCGAGTATGCTCGATTTACAAAAGCATATCAAAGGAGAAAGCATGTACAACACGCCGCCCTGTTTTGCGGTATATACTTCGTTGCTTACCATGCGTTGGATTAAAAACAACGGTGGTTTAGCTGCGGCAGAAAAGCGAAATAGAGAGAAAGCGGCATTGCTCTATGCGGAAATTGACCGAAATCCGTTGTTTAAATCGACGGTTCAGGGAGAAGATCGCAGTGTTATGAACGCTACTTTTGTTTTAACCGATGAGCGTTTGCAAGAACGATTCGATGCCCTTTGGAAAGCGGCTAACATTTCTGGCTTAACCGGACACCGCTCTGTGGGTGGTTACCGAGCATCTATGTACAATGCCATGAAAATAGAAAGCGTGCAGACACTAGTCGACGTAATGAAAGAATTTGAAAAACAAGCATAATGAAGATATTAGCAAACGACGGAATTTCTGAAATTGGAAAAATTGAGCTTGAAAAAGCAGGTTTTGAAGTAATTACTACGAAAGTTGCTCAAGAGCAAGTTGCCAATTACATCAATGCCAACGATGTTTCGGTACTTTTGGTTCGAAGTGCTACCAAAGTGCGAAAAGATATTATCGATGCTTGTGCCGGACTAAAAATAATTGGCCGCGGTGGTGTGGGTATGGATAACATTGATGTCGACTATGCGCGCGCTGCTGGTAAGCACGTGATCAATACACCGGCATCCTCTTCAGAATCGGTTGCCGAACTGGTTTTTGCGCATTTGTTTAGCGGCATTCGCTTCTTACACGATTCGAATAGAAATATGCCTTTGGAAGGCGAAACGGCATTTGAAATGCTTAAAAAAGCCTACGCAAATGGCCGTGAATTACGTGGTAAAACAATTGGAATTATTGGCTTTGGGCGTATCGGACAAGCGGTTGCTAAAATGGCTGTTGGCTTGGGTATGCGTGTTATTGCTGCCGATAAGTTTGTCGGAAAAGCTGAAATTCGATTAGATTTCTACAACGGGCAATTCATCAATGTAGAAATTGAAACCGAACCGGTTGAAGATTTATTACGCCATTCTGATTTTATTACCTTACACGTTCCGGCTCAGGAAAACGGTTATGTAATTGGTGCAGCCGAAATCGACGCGATGAAAGACGGTGTGGGCATCATTAACTGTTCTCGAGGCGGTGTTTTAGATGAAGTAGCTCTCATTAAAGCTCTGGATAGCAACAAGGTTAGTTTTGCTGGATTAGATGTTTTTGAGAACGAACCGAATCCAGAAATTCGGATACTAATGCATCCAAATATTTCACTTACACCGCACATTGGTGCCGCAACCTTAGAAGCGCAAGACCGCATTGGAAGTGAATTGGCAGCTCAAATTATTTCGTTGTTAAAGACGCAACAAGGCTAACTTTTAACGCTATTTTTTCCGAACTTTACTTCATGGAAATGAATGGTAAGGTTGTCGGCTTTTTTATTGCAGCGCTTGCGGTGGTGTGTACCTATTGCAGCAGTGGTAATTTGAATAACGTCGATTCTGCGAAAGCTGTAAACGATACCATTCGAATAGCAAACGACAGTTTAGAATACGAAGTAGTAATTTTTGATTCTGGATTCAACAGCTGGCTACAGCGTGCAGCGCCTCGTGGATTCTATTCACAGTCTTATTTAGAAGCGCGAAATCAGGTTTGGGTTCAACAGTGGAATATAAAAGCTAATACGCAAGGAAGTAGTAATCTCTTTTTGACTCAAATTGAATACAATCCTAGAATAAATTACGGGTATGAAGTTAATTACCTTCTGTTCAATTATTTAACTTACTTTCAACTTCAAAACAACGTTAACTTGGGAACTTTCCAACCACGCAGATTTCAATGAGTCGGTTAAAAGAAAAATGGGGAATTCGTTCGAATGTGCAACTTTTCGTGGTGCTCGTTGTTTTTGCGATTACAGGAACGTCTGCTGCTCGAATTTCTAAAGCCCTAATGGAATATCTGTCTCTAAGCCAAGAAAATATAGGGCTGTTTCTGTATTATGTCATTCTTCTCGTACTAGTACTTCCACTCTATCCTTTCATGCTGATGGGAATCGGATGGGTTTTCGGACAATCGAAATTTTTTTTCCCTTTTGGAAGAAAATTAATCCGACAGCTCAGTTTCAATTTGTTGTTTAAAGCCGACACAAAATCCTAAGCGTTTTTATTCAGCGTTCGCGGCTGAATCGAAAACACATTTGTTACTATCCACGAAAGTGTGAAAGTGGGTATAACATCACTAAAAGGCAGCAACTCTTCTAAGAAAACAACTCCGGCGCCCAACCAACCGCCTGCACCGGAAAATAATTTTCGATACAAAATGGCCGCTATTGGCGCCCAAAAAATGTCGCTCAACTCGCCCAACACTGGCAAACTGTACGATAAAGTTCCGATGACATCCAAAAGAATGCAAAACAACAAGCGTTTTGTTGGCGAAATGGAAGCTAAGTTCATCACAGGTTTTTCAATACTAATTTCAAACGCTGTGCCAAACAACACTTTACGACTTCAACTTGTCTTTAAAAACTTTACGTACTTTCTCTACTTTAGGTGTGATCACGTAATGGCAATACGATTGTGAGGTGTTGCGCTTGTAGTAATTCTGGTGATAATCCTCGGCAGGATACCAAGGTTGTGCGGCACTTACTTTCGTTACAATCGGATCTTTAAAAGTTAGCGCGGCAGTCATTTGAGCAATGTAGTTCTCAGCAGCTTCTTTTTGCGCATCGGAGTGATAAAACACTTCGCTTCGGTATTGTGTACCCACATCGGCACCCTGACGGTTTAGTGTGGTTGGATCGTGCGTGGCAAAGAACACTTCCAACAGTTCTTCATAAGATATTTCCGACGGATCGAACTCAATTTGAATCGCCTCGGCATGTCCGGTAGCGCCCGATGAAACTTGCTCGTAGGTTGGATTGGGCCGTTTTCCACCTGTATAACCCGACTGTACTGCTTTTACGCCTTTTAAATCTAAAAAAACGGCTTCGGTACACCAAAAACAGCCGCCTGCAAAAGTTGCTAGTTCCATATTTTGAGCTTTCTTAATAGGTTGTGGTTTAGAATTGGATTGCGAATGACATGAAGTGGTTAAGACTGTCAACAGCAATAAAATCAATCTTCGCATGACAAAATTATTTACGAACAAAGGTACGCCGACACTCTTGGGCAGCGTTTTCGTTTAACGAAACTTTATCAGGTGTAAAGCTGCAAAACTTTCTTACTTTGCAGCAAATTTTAGGTATGATTCGGGCAACCCATATTCATAAGAAATACGGCAACTTACACGTTTTAAAAGGCATTGATTTACAGATAGCTGCAGGAGAAATTGTAGCTATCGTCGGGCAAAGTGGTGCGGGGAAGTCGACCTTACTCCAAATTCTCGGAACTCTCGACAAGGCCGACACGAGCGTAGCGAATTGCGAACTGCGGATCAACGATGTCGATGTCTTGAAAATGAACGACCGGGAATTGGCAAACTTCCGCAACCAATCTTTGGGATTTATCTTTCAATTTCACCAACTTTTACCCGAATTTACGGCACTTGAAAACGTTTGTTTACCTGCTTTTATTGGGAAAACTAAAACGGCAGATGCGGAAAAAGAAGCCACTCGCCTACTCGAGTTTTTAGGCTTATCCGAACGTTTACAACACCGCCCAAACGAGCTTTCTGGTGGCGAGCAACAACGCGTAGCAGTAGCTCGAGCACTAATTAACCGACCAGCTGTGGTTTTTGCCGACGAACCTTCTGGAAACCTAGATACCAAAGCCGCCAAGCATTTACATCAGTTGTTTTTCGACTTGCGAAAAGAGTTCGGACAAACTTTTGTCATTGTAACGCACAACGAAGAACTCGCAGAGATGGCCGACCGAAAGTTGGTTATTTCCGACGGTAAAATTCTGATTTAAATGCTGTTAATTCTATTCAGTTGGCTATTTTTTCTCTGCTGTTTTCTCGGCACTGGAATAGCGATTGAACGAATTTTCCGATGGCGAACCACGCCTTTGCCATTAACAATGGTCTTGGGCATGATGGCGCAAACGGCAGTACTTTGCCTTCTGGCATTTGCCATACCGCTCGGAATCGAAGTGTTTTTGGGGAATTTGGCACTAAGCGCGTTTTTGCTGTTTCGTTTTTCAACTGCTGCGCAAGCAAAATGGCGCTACTTTTTCTCGCAATGCAAGCAATTGCCGAAATTAGGAAAACTGAATTTGTTTGTACTTTTAGTAGCAGCCTTATTTAAATCGGCTTTAGCGCCTTTAATTCTCGACAACGAAAGTTATTACATCCAAACAATAAAATGGATTAATGAATACGGATTTGTGCCCGGACTTGCCAACTTTAACGTCTCGTTCGGCCAGAGTTCGCCGTGGCAGGTGCTGCAAGCGGGTTTTAACTTCCACTTTTGGACAAATCGTTTAAACGACATCAATGGATTTTTACTGTTGGTTTGTAGCGTGTACTTTCTTCTGGAATTTGAAAAACGTTATCGCGACAGCAAGCGTTTTCATTGGATTGGTGCCTTGCTTTTTTTCAATGCCTTAACATTTCAATTCATCAATGCACCATCGCCCGATTTTCCGGTAATGCTTCTCGGACAAATTGCTTTGTTTCTATTTCTAAACTCTGAAAATCAGCTCAACGAACAAAGCAAAATGGCGATTATTTTGTTGATTTTCATCACGTTTGTGAAAATTACGGTTGCACCCTTGTCGGCGACTTTGGTGGTGCTACTCGTTTTAAAGAATAAGAATTTCGGATTTGCTGCTACTGTTGGAAGCTGTTTTGGTTTGATTTGGCTGGCGAAGAACGCTTTGCTCACGGGATTTCCGTTCTATCCGTTTGCTTTTGGCGGATTGAATGTTGATTGGCGGATGCCCGACGGATTGCTGCAATTCATCAATCGGATGATTGCCGATCACGAATTTTTGGCGATTCCGAACTACAAAACGCTTTCACTAGGAGAAAAATTTGTCGTTTGGATTCAATTTTCAGGAATCGACGGTTTTTTCAATAAAGGCATTGTGCTCCTTTTTTTGATTGCACCTTTTACGCTCGAATTTCGAACGATACAAAATTACCGAATTGCGTATTTGTTTGCTTTGGTGCACTTTACGATTGTGTTTGTTAGTTCACCGCAATTTCGTTTTTTCCTAATCGACTTTTTATTTCTCAGTGCTTGGTTGATTATGTCGATTTGCAATAAGATTAAGTTACAGCCCCAACTCTTTCGTTTGGGTTATGTTTTTTCTGCTGTTTGTCCGATTGCAATTGCGTTACTAATTGATTTTAAATCGTTTACCGCAAACGAACACATGCAAAAGTCGGAACAAATAGAGCTGCAACAACTTGTTATTCCTGAACCGAATTCGAAGAATTACGAAGTTGGTTTTGAGACTTTTACGGAAGAGAATTTAAAGTACTATTCGCCAACGCCAAACTTTTTTTATTACGGAACAGGTGACGGACCTTTGCCTTGCACGAATGTGAACATCATCGAACTGTTTAAACAGCAATTGAACATCATTCCGCAAATGAGAACGAATGAATTAAAAGACGGATTTTACTCGAAAGAAATCGGTCGAACTTCAACTAATGAACAGCAGTGAGCGCTGCCCGTTTGAGGAAAAGTAGTTATGGAACACGAATTAATGAAAGAATATCTCGACGAACTGGTTTTACGATATAACCGGCGCGACTTTATTGTTGCCGATCCGATTCGTATTCCGCATGCGTTTGAATCGCGTACCGACATTGAGATTGCTGGTTTTTTGATTGCGACCATTTCTTGGGGAAACCGAGCGGCCATTTTGAAATCGGGTGCCAAAATGATGGACTTAATGGGAAATTCGCCCTACGATTTTGTGATGAACAGCAGTTCGAAACAGCAGCAGAAGCTCGATGATTTTGTGCATCGAACGTTTAACGGACTCGATTTTAGGCAGTTTATTTTATCGCTTCGCAGATTGTATCAAACAAACGACAGTTTAGAAAATTTCTTTATCACCGACGACGAACGTTTGCAAACGTGCATTAGTACGTTTCGAGCGGCCTTCTTTGCAGAAGCTACAGCTTTACGAAGCTTTAAACACGTATCGGATCCGCTGAAAAACAGTGCAGCTAAGCGTATTAATATGTACTTGCGCTGGATGGTACGGAAAGATGCCGCTGCGGTTGATTTTGGAATTTGGGATCGTGTAAAAATGCAGCAACTGTCTTGTCCGCTCGACGTTCATTCCGGCGGAATTGCACGTGAATTGGGACTATTGAAGCGAAAACAAAACGATGCACAGGCTTTGTTGGAGCTCGATACGCAATTGCGGTTATTTGATGCCAGTGATCCGGTGAAGTACGATTACGCCTTATTTGGTTTAGGTGTGAATAAGAAAGCCCTTGCTGGGATTTAATAGCGACTTTTAAAGGTTTGAAACTTCTTCGTACGGACGTTTGTTGGGCAAGGGATAGAGCGGATTAGCCCGCAGCGCGTTGACCGGCGAGGGCAACGCCGCGAGGACTATGAGCGAAAGCCCGACCCGCTTGCTCGGATTTGCGTAGGGAGAGCGGGTTGCCCCCAAAAAATTAAAGCTATCTTTGCCAAAATTTTAGCGATGTCCGGATTTTCAGATTTTAACTTAACAGCAGGTTTACAAAACGCCCTAAACGATTTAGGATTTAGCACGCCTACTCCTATTCAGAAAGAAGCTTTTTCGGTGATTTGCTCCGGACGCGATGTGATGGGAATTGCGCAAACCGGAACGGGAAAAACCTTAGCCTATTTGATTCCGGTTTTAAAAATGTATCAGTTTACCCGATCGCTGAATCCGAAAATTCTGATTTTAGTTCCGACGCGCGAGTTGGTTGTACAAGTTTTAGGCGAAGTTGAAAAACTCACTAAGTACATGTCTATTAAAAGTTTAGGCATTTTTGGCGGCGTAAACATCAATACGCAAAAAACGGCGATTTACGAAGGTGTGGATATCGTGGTAGGAACGCCCGGCCGTGTTATGGATTTGGCGCTCGACGGCGTTTTGCGCTTGGATGAAGTGAACAAACTGATTATTGATGAATTTGACGAACTCCTAAATTTAGGATTCAAACCGCAGCTTACGTCGATTTTCTCGATGATGAAGCGCAAGAGACAGAATATACTTTTCTCAGCAACAATGACCGACGATGTAGATGATATGCTGGAAGATTATTTTGATTATCCAGAGGAAGTGTCGTTGGCGCCTAGCGGAACACCCATTGAACTGATTACCCAGTTGGTTTACGATTTGCCTAATTTCAATACCAAATTAAATTTACTGAAGTATCTACTTCAAAAAGAGGAGTTTGAGCGTTATTTAATTTTTGTGAATAACAAGCGAATGGCCGATTTGGTGTACGATAAATTGGCAGAAGATTTTGAAGCTGAAATTGAAATCATACACTCCAACAAGACACAGAATTACCGTTTAAATGCCATTCGTGCTTTTCAGGAATCAGAGGTAAAAGGCTTGATTACTACGGATGTGATGGCACGCGGATTGGATATTAGCAATATTTCGCAAGTTATAAATTTTGAATTTCCGGAACAACCCGAAACTTATATTCACCGAATTGGGCGTACCGGACGTGCCGGCATGGGTGGAACGGCGATTTCCTTCTGTGGGCCGAAAGATCAAAATGCGCGTTTAGACGTTGAAATTTTGATGAATCGCGAGATAGAAGTATGCGAAATTCCGGAGGATGTACAGATTTCGAAAGTTTTGAACGCTTGGGAGAAAGAGCAAAAGTTTAAGAAAGAAATTAGTCGCGCGGCAAAAAAGCCCAAAGGAGAAGCTTTTCAAGAGAAAGCAGCGAAAAACAAGAAAGTAAATTTAGGCGGACCATCGAAAACTAAAAAGAAAACGCATGGTTCGGTAAATCGAAATTTATTGAAAACTCAAGCGCAGAAAAAGAAGAAGAAAAGTTAAAATTGACTGATTAATAGTATTTTACTTAATCAAAATCTTAAAATTAGCGATTTGAGAAAGCAATTTTCTGATGTTTTTTTAGTCTAAGGAATTTTAAGAATTGTTGAACGACTTAAACTAAATCCAAATTACGTCTGATTTGAAATACTTGGGTTAATCGGACGTTATAAACTGTAAATTTATCTAATGATTTACAGATTTTTTTTCATCACAGTAGCAGCTGTTTTACTTCCGCTGCAATGGGAAACCGACTTCACTACCGCTAAACAAAAAGCCAGCGAATCACACAAGAACATATTGCTCTATTTTTCCGGTTCTGATTGGTGTGCGCCATGTATTCAAACGCGGAAGAATTATTTAGACAGTGAGACATTTAGCGCTATGGCTGAAACCAAATTGGTGCTGTTAAACGCCGATTTTCCAAGACGAAAAGCCAATCAGCTTAGTGCAGAACAGCAAGCAAAAAATGACGCACTTGCCGAAAAGTACAATCCAGATGGCGAATTTCCGCTTACGATACTTCTGGATGAAAACGGAAAAGTAATTCGGAAATGGAGCGGGAAGCCTAAAACGAGCGTTCAAGAATTTACCGACGAAGTACGCAGTTTGTGTAGTAAATAAATCATGGAGACCTTCACACATAGCGAAAAACTTATGGGAAACATGTTCACGTTTTCCATGGTAACTGCTAGTGAAGCTGCCTTTAAAGAATTGGTTGCTGCAGCTGTCGCAGAAGTAAAACGCATTGAAAAAATACTAACTACCTATAGCGAAACCAGTGAAACGGCGCAGATAAACGCGCAGGCTGGCATTGCGGCTGTTTGTGTATCCGATGAGACTTTTGATTTAATACAACGATCTTTATTCCTTTCGGAAATAACGCAAGGTGCGTTCGACATAACATACGGCGGCATTGACAAGAGTTTATGGAATTTTGATCGAACGATGACTTCCCTACCCTCGCCAGAAAAAGCCTTGCAAAGTGTGCATTTAGTGAATTACAAAAATGTGATTTTAAACGAATCGGAGAAAACAGTTTTTCTGAAAGAAAAGGGCATGCGCCTTGGATTTGGAGGCATTGGGAAAGGCTTTGCTGCCGAAAAGGTGAAATTGGTGCTTCAAAAAGCCGGTGTAACAGACGGTATTGTGAATGCGAGCGGCGATTTGTGTGCGTGGGGAACGCAGCCCAATGGAAATCCGTGGACAGTGGGAATTGCACATCCGGATTTGAGAGATGCACCGTTTTCGTATCTCAGTATTTCGAACAGAGCGATCGCCACGTCGGGCACTTACGAAAAATTTATAACGATTAACGGAAAACGTTATTCGCATACGATAAATCCAAAGACCGGATTACCGGTTCAAGGCATTAAAAGTGTAACGATCATCGCACCAAATGCCGAGCTGGCCGACGCGCTGGCAACGCCCGTGAGCGTCATGGGAATAAAAAGTGGCTTGTACCTCATCGAGCAAATTCCTGAAGTTCATGCTATTGTTATAGATGATCAGAACAATTTATTTAAAACCAGTCAAATTCAATTAAAATGAAAAATCTGTTTCAGCTGGCAATTCTCGCGCTTGTATCGTTTACTGGCGCAAATTGCACGTCGTTAAAAGGCTATCAAAAATCAAAAATTAACGACAGCGAAATGACACTGGCGCCGCGCAAGGTTTCAAAAACGGAGTTGTCTTTTCAGAGTTACCGCGAAGGCTCTGGTGGAGCAAGTTCCGGAAAAGTAGGCGGTGGCTGTGGTTGTAATTAATTCCCAAAAGAACATTCGATGAAAAAAATAGTTATCAGCGGCTTGGCTTTGCTCGCTTTTTTCAAAATACAGGCACAAACGCCAAAAGACTCAACCGGTTACAAACCCACTAAATTAAAAATCGAGGAGGTTAATCTCGTTTCGTCGTATTACCGGCAAAATGGCGATAATGCTTCGGTTACAGGCGGTATTGGTTCGCAAAAACTAACCGACATTGCCAATGTGATTGATGTAACTTTAGTGAAATACGGCAAGACGGGAAAGAAACATACGTTGGATGTAGAAATTGGTGTGGATCATTACACGTCGGCTTCCTCGGATCGCGTTGATTTACAAGCCAATACTTCGGCATCATCTTCAGATATTCGCGTGTATCCTAGTTTGTTGTATACTGCTGAGCAGATAGACAAAGGACGTTCGTTTGCTATTGGCGTGGGATCGTCGACCGAATACGATTACCAATCGTTTAACGGAACTGCGGCATTCATTCAAAAAACGAAAGACCGAAACGGCGAATTTACCGCACGATTTCAGGCGTTTCTCGATCAGGTAAAGATTATCAAACCGATAGAGCTACGTCAGGGTCAGGACGACGGCGGAACGGAAGCACGGAATACGTTTGCAGGAAGTTTGAGTTATGCACAGGCAATTAATAAGAATTTGCAAGTAAGCTTAACGGCCGATTACGTGCAACAAACTGGGTATTTGAGTTTGCCTTTTCACCGTGTATATCTGAACGATGGTACGGTATCGCAGGAGAATTTACCCGATACGCGAACGAAAATTCCGATTGGAGGTAGGTTGTCTTATTTCCTTGGCGATCATTTAATTGTTCGTGCTTTTTATCGTTTTTATACGGATGATTGGGATATGCAATCGCATACCGCAGAATTGGAATTGCCAGTAAAAATCACGCCTTTTTTCTCGCTAACGCCTTTTTATCGCTATTACGACCAGACGCGAATTAAGTATTTTAAAGCGTACGGCGAGCACACAGCAGCGGAGCAGTACCGTACGAGCAACTACGACTTATCGCCTTTTCACAGTAATTTTTACGGAATTGGTGTTCGGATGGCGCCGGAGAACGGCTTGTTTGGAAACCCGCATTGGGCCATGCTCGAATTTCGTGTAGGACATTACGACCGCAGTACCGATTTAAACGCCAATATTGCTAGTGTAAATTTGAAGTATAAGGTTTAGGGAAACGCAACAATTATCGATTCTAGTTAAAGTTAATCGAGCGAGAAAACTTGCCCGATTGGTTACAAAAGCCAAAGTTAACTTTCTTTATAGCACTTTTTTCCACTAAACGTTGGTTACGGATTTTCCAGCCCCGACAGACGTGGAAAGCGCGCAAAGCAAAACGGGCTATTTTGCCGAAAGCTGCGGCGACTGAAAGAAGCCGTGAGCTGCACGTGCAAAATACCCCGTTTTGGTGCGTACTTGAAACAAATGGCGGGAAAAGCTGGCCGGAAGAAGGAAAGATTTCGAGATTGAAAGATTGAAAGATTGAAAGATTGAAAGATTGAAAGATTTAAAGATTTAAAGATTTAAAGATTAGAAAATTTGGGGATTTCCTAATTACTTATGGACTAATTTCAACACTTGCGAACCTGCGGCAGTGGTGCATTTTGTTTCTTGCAAAGAATTGTTTTCCTTTGGAACTCATAGAATTTTGAAACTCGTGTCGTCACATCATATCGTTAAAGACAATCAGGAACCGGCGCTCATCATTGCCAACGGTGCCGCATGCAGCGACGAACTGCTCGGACAGCTACTCGAATGGTCGCCCGTAGTAGTGGCACTCGATGGGGCAATCGAAAGGCTACTCGCGAAACGTATAAAAGTAGATATTGTTTTAGGCGATTTCGACTCGATAACAAAAGCGCTTATCGCTGAAAATCAGACTGATTTAAAATTTATCTCGGCACCCGATCAAAACAAAACCGATCTCGAAAAAGCATTCGATTATCTTATTGCAAACGGACATCCGGCCGTGAATGTGGTTTGGGCTACCGGACGCCGAGCCGATCATGCGTTTTGCAACTTATCGCTGCTGGCACCTTATCGCGAATCGTTAAAAATCACCGTTTACGACGACTATTCTCGGGTGATACTTTTGCCGCGAAAATTCGAAAAATGGTATCCGAAAAATACTGTATTATCGCTCGTTCCCCTTGGTTTAGTGAACAGCATTCGAACTGTAAACTTGCTGTACCCGCTTAATAACGAATCGCTTACATTGGGTTACCGAAACGGAAACAGCAACGCCGCCGCCGATGACGGTATCGTAAAAATAGAACACGAATCGGGCGATTTACTGCTCATGGAATGTTGGGACTAATTGTTTCTTATCCAAAAAATTAAACCAAAGTTGGTATGTGCTATTTTGTAAATCCCGTTCAAAAACTGTCGACTATCGAAAAGCAATACCGCAAGAAATTCAAAGATAAAAACGGCGCTATTGCTCCCGACGAAACACACCGAGCAAAAGTTAGCGGTTTTAGCTATCCCGAACTACCGTTGATACTGCCAAATACTGCCGATTTTGGCATCTGGGGACTCATTCCTGATTTCGCAAAATCTGTCGACGCTTTTCGCAAAGAAACCAATACTTTGAATGCTCGAATTGAAACATTGGCGGAAAAAGCCGTTTTTAAGTCGTCGTTGAACAACCGCTGTATACTGCCTGTACAATCGTTTTTTGAATACCAATGGCTGGATGCAAAAGGCAAACAAAAACGCTTATTTGAAATTTCTGCAACTAGCGACAACTTGTTATCGCTCGCCTGTATTTTCAATAGCTACGAAAATTGGGGGAAACGTTTTCTGAGCTTTTCAATTATTACCACACAGGCAAACGAATTAATGGCCGAAATTCACAACAGCAAAAAACGCATGCCCGTTGTTTTAGAAGCTGAGGAAGTAGGTTTGTGGCTGCAACGCGAATCTATAACTTCGTTTGAAAACAGAAATAAAATTAAGCTAAAGGCTGTGGCTGAACCTTTGGAACCTGATGCGCAGCTTAGTTTGTTTTAGAAAATCTAGTTTTTAAATAGTCTGATAACTGGATTTGAATTAGGGTTGGTTACCGACGTTTTTAGGCAGCTAAAAAGCAGCAAAAGTCGAGCAGGACTTTAAATTGATATGCTGTACCTAAAATCGGCTAATGCTAAAACAAAAAAGCTCCCAAAACTGGAAGCCTTTTGATTTGATATGCACTTTTTACTTTAAAATACTTGCAATTTTAGCGCGAAGTTCTTCGCCTCGTAAATCACGTGCAATAATTTTTCCATTTTCATCAAGGATGAAAGTTGCCGGAATACTCTTTACGCCGTAAGTTGCTGCAATGGGTTCGTCCCAAAACATGAGGTTTGAAATATGTGGCCAAGCAAGTTGGTCTTTTTCAATAGCCTCTTTCCACTTAGCTGCGTCTTTATCGAGTGATACACCGATAATGTTCAATCCTTTGGCATGAAACTCGTTATACAGTTTCACAACATTTGGATTCTCACGTCGACACGGACCGCACCAACTGGCCCAGAAATCGATTATGGTAACTTTACCGAGCGACTCCTTTAAGCTTATTGTTTTACCATCGGGGCTAGCAGCGGAAAAATCGGGTGCCTGATCGCCAATATTTACTGAGCGGTAATCCTGAATTTTCTTCAAAACTTTCAAACCTGGTTTTGTAGCACGGATTTTAGCATCCAAACTATTGTAAACTTTTTTGATTTCTTCGATATCAACTTCAGGCGCATTGAACATATTGTCGACAAACAGAACCGAGATAAACGACTTTGGGTTTTTCTTTGGAAATTCAGCAGCCATATTCATAAGTTCTTTTTGGTAGTTCCCAAATTCCTTCATGAGGCTATTCACAGTAGCGGTGTCGTTGCTTTTCTGTGCTTGCTGCATCTTTTCGTTATTGGTTTCTTGGAATTTTTGAATTTTCCGCGAAATCGTCATTGCTTTAACATTGAATCCTTGTAGATCTTTGTTGTTTTGCGTTCCCCCAATAACACTGCTTCCAATGCTGTCTTTTAAGAGTGTAATTTCAATTTTACCGCTCTCCAAGATGAAAGCAACACGGCTTTCTGTATCTTTAATTTCAGCAAAATAAATTTCCGGCTCAGTTACTTTACCTTTCCAAGAGAATTTTCCGTTAACAACTTTTGCACTGTCAACTGCCACCAAGCCTAACTTTTCGTCTTGCTTTCGGAAAACGATTGTTTTGCCTTCGAGTCCGTTGGCAGTTCCTTGAATCTGGAAATCGCCATTTACAACTGCAAATGCCAATAAAAACAAGCCTAAAATAGGCAATAGTAGCTTTTTCATATTAGTTTAAAAGGGATTGTACCTTTGCTTTTAACTCCTCACCTCTCAAATTCACAGCAATGATTTTGCCTTTTGCATCCAACAAATAAGTAGTTGGAATTTGAGAAATATTATATTTACGGGCGATTGGATCAGACTGTGGTTTCAAATTTGCAACTTGTGTCCACGTTAACTTGTCTTTCTCAATAGCCTCTGTCCACGCTTTAGCCTCGCTATCTAAGCTAACACCAATGATTTTTAAACCTTTTGGACTAAACTCATTGTAAAGCGCTACCATAGCTGGATTTTCCTGACGACAAGGCTGACACCAAGAAGCCCAGAAATCGATGATGGTAAGTTTACCTAGCGATTGCTTCAAAGACACCGTTTTTCCATCTGGAGTTTTAGCCGAAAAGTCAGGAGCAGTGCTACCTACTTTAGTATTGTTGATGGCTTCAAAACGTTCTTTGATTTTCTTACCAACTGAAGTTTTCTTCAAATCATCTGTCAAGGCGTTGAATTGCTTCTCCAATTTCGCTAAATCAGCATCAGGCTGGTTGATAAACTGGTTGATGAAATAAACCGACAAGAACGAATCTTTATTTTTATCGATGTGTTTAAAACTCATGTTTTTCAACTGCTCACCAAACTGATTGTTTTTCTTCATAAGGTCGTTCATCGTAACCGTGTCGTTTGCAGCACGAGCTTGATTGAACTTCTCCATGTTTGCTTTCTGGAAAGCCATCATCTTTTTGTTGATTTCTTTGCTCTTATTGCTGTAATCCGTCAAGTAATCGTTGTTTTTAGTTCCACCAACGGTTGAGTTTTGAACGGAATCTTTGTTCACTTTTACGTTAATTTCACCCGATTCCAAAATCAAAGGCACACCACCTTGAATACCGTTAATGGCAATAAAGTGTAAGTACGGCTCTTTAACTTGACCTTCAATTTTAAACTTACCATCGATAACTTTAACAGTATCAATAGAAACGATTCCAGTAGAATCTTGCTTTTGCAAAACAACATTCGTGCTGTCTTTCACACCTTTAGCTTCTCCGGTAATGATAAATTCATTTTCGCCAACTTTACTGCACGCAACGATGGACACGGCTGCCAGTAAGCCGAAAATCACTTTTTTAGTCATAATTAATCAGTTAATTCTATTTATTTGTTTTGAAGGTGCAAAAATACCTATTTCACACCACAATTCTACACTTATTTAAACGCTTACTACAGGCAATTCGGTTTTGCGAATTCCATTCATTCCTAACAATACATTTACGGCATGATGATTACCGTTCTTCTTCAATACCGAAGCGGCAATTACCGAACGATATCCGCCCGCGCAATGCACATAAAATTTAGATTTTGGAAAGTCTTGTATGGCACTATTAATCGAATCTAACGGCAAATTCAAGGCGTTAGTTACATGCCCCGATTGATACTCCGAAGGTTTACGCGCATCGACAACAGTTGTTTCTTCGCTTAAAACTTCAGCAAAAGCTTCCGGAGAAATATTTTCGATAAAATCTGTTTCAAATCCAGCTGCTTGCCACGATTCAAAACCTCCGTCTAGATAGCCAATAACGCCGTCGAAACCAACACGAGCCAAACGCGTAATCGCTTCTTGTTCTTTACCCACAGGCGTTACTAACAAGATCTTTCGGTTTACGTCTTCTAAAACCGATCCCACCCAAGGAGCAAACGTTCCGTTTAAACCAATAAAAATACTTCCGGGAATATGCGCGGCCGTGAATTCTGTTTCGTGACGTACATCCAAAATCAAAACATCCGTTGCCTCGGCTGCCGTGCGAAATGCTTCCGCAGAAAGTGGGTTTAACGATTGCTCTAAAACATGATCTAAGGCATCGTAGCCCTTTGCATTCAAAAATACATTTTGCGGAAAGTACGCCGGCGGATTTGCCAATCCATCCAACAATTCTGCTATAAATCCTTCTCTACTTAAACTCGGATTCAAAGCATAATTTACTTGCTTTTGATGTCCTAAAGTATCAAAGGTTTCCTTGCTCATATTTTTCCCACAGGCCGAACCAGCACCGTGACTCGGATATATTACCAAATCGTCGGGTAATGGCCATATTTTGGCACGCAACGAATCGTACAACATTCCGGCAAGAATCTCCGAAGTTAAGTCGGCAGCTGTATCTTGTGCCAAATCAGGTCGACCCACATCGCCAATAAATAACGTATCGCCCGTAATTAAATACGTTGGTTTTCCGTCTTCATCATGAATTAAATAACAGCTGCTTTCCAAAGTGTGACCCGGCGTGTGCAATACTTGTATCTTGCACTTACCCACGTAAAATTCTTGCGAATCGTTTGCAATCAACGCCTCAAAACTAGGCGTAGCATTTGGTCCGTAAACAATCGAAGCGCCGGTTTTCGCAGCTAAATCGAGATGTCCTGAAACAAAATCTGCATGAAAATGCGTTTCAAAAACGTATTTTACTTCTGCGTTAAGCTGCTGTGCTTCGGCGATATAAGGCTGTGTTTCGCGCAATGGATCAAAAACAGCGGCCTCTCCATCGGAAGCCAAAAAGTAACTGGCTTGTGCCAAACAAGGCGTATAAATTTGTCGAATTACCATATTCAAAATTTGTCCAAAATTAGTGCATATATGCTTGTAAAGTTGCAAAGAAACGTTAATCCGTGCGTTTTTGGTTTAACTAAAGATTAATACTCGTTCGCAAACAATTCACATTCGTAAAACGTACCTTTAGGTTATGAAATCTGGATTTAAATTTAGTGCCTACCAACAGCTGCCACAAGACCCTTTCGACAAGCTGTTCGAGATTTTTAAAGAACTCATTGTTCATACTTCGGGAGATTTCGATGAGGCAATCGACTGGTTACGACAGCTCGACGACGAATATCAACTAACAACTCCCGAATACACCATCGACGATTTTATCCGAGATTTAATCGAACGCGGCTTCATCCGACAAGAAATCCGACCCGACGGCAGTGGCGAAACCGAGCTTTCTTCTAAACTAGAACAACTCATTCGAAAATCGGCACTTGAACAAATCTTCGGCGATCTTGCCAAACGAGGCACCGGAAACCACGGAAGTAAATCCGACGGTCGTGGCGACGAACTAACCGGCGGACACCGTGCCTACCAATTTGGCGATGCACCCGAACTTATCGACGTAACCGCCAGTCTGCGAAACGCACACCAAAATAATTTCGGAGCCGATTTACAACTTACCGAAGACGATTTACTCGTAAACGAAACCGAATATAAATCGCAAATGAGCACCGTACTGATGATCGACATCAGTCACAGTATGATTCTCTACGGCGAAGATCGTATCACACCTGCCAAAAAAGTAGCCATGGCGCTGGCCGAACTCATTACAACGCGTTATCCAAAAGACACACTCGACATCATTGTTTTTGGAAACGATGCCTGGCCGGTTCAATTAAAAGATTTGCCTTATTTACAAGTTGGTCCTTTTCACACCAATACCGTAGCAGGTTTGCAATTGGCGCTCGATATTCTTCGGCGAAAGCGAAATACCAACAAGCAAATTTTTATGATTACCGACGGAAAGCCCAGCTGTGTGCGCGAAAAAGACGGTAGATATTACATGAACAGTAACGGACTCGACGAATATATCGTAGAACAATGCTATAACGTGGCACGACAAGCTAAAAAACTACACATCCCGATAACTACCTTTATGATTGCTCAAGACCCCTATTTACAACGATTTGTAAACAACTTTACGCAGGCCAATCAAGGAAAAGCCTTCTACACCGGACTTAAAGGTTTGGGAGAAATGATTTTTGAAGATTATAAAAACAATAGAAAAAAGAGACTTAGATAACATGAACGAGCTAACAAAGTTGAAAACCCTCGGTGAACTCAAAAAAGCCGGATTTTCGTATCAATCAATAAAACAAGAACTTAAGAAAAATCTGAAGGCAAAAATTGCCGCAAAACAAGATGCCTTTCCGGGTATTTTTGGCTATCACGAAACTGTTTTACCTGAAATAGAACGCGCCATTCTCAGCGGCCACAACATCAATCTTTTAGGATTGCGAGGCCAAGCCAAAACCCGAATTGCACGCTCCATGATTGGCCTACTCGATGAGTACATCCCCGTGGTTCAAGGCTCGGAAATTAACGACGATCCGTTTGCTCCTGTAAGCTTCTATGCGAAAAATCTGATCGCCGAACATGGCGACCAAACCCCGATTGAATGGCTACACCGAGACGAACGTTTCTCCGAAAAATTAGCTACGCCCGATGTTACCGTAGCCGATTTAATAGGCGACATTGATCCCATTAAAGCTGCGAACCTGAAGCTTTCGTACGCCGACCACCGAGTAATTCACTACGGAATGATTCCACGCGCCAACCGTTGTATTTTCGTTATCAACGAGTTACCCGATTTGCAAGCCCGTATTCAGGTGGCGCTTTTCAATATTTTGCAGGAAGGCGATGTTCAAATTCGCGGATTTAAACTTCGCTTGGAGCTCGACATGCAGTTTATTTTTACGGCTAATCCCGAAGATTACACCAACCGCGGAAGCATCGTTACGCCTTTGAAAGACCGTATTGGTTCGCAAATTTTAACGCATTATCCGATTGATATCGAAACTGCCAAGAAAATAACTTCCTATGAAACTGCTAGTGATACGCGTTTAGAACAGGTGTACATCCCGGAATTAGCCCGCGATTTGCTCGAACAAATTAGTTTCTCGGCGCGCGAAAGTGAATACATCGACCAGAAGAGCGGTGTTAGTGCACGTTTGTCGGTTACCGCTTTCGAAAATCTGCTAAGCACTGCCGAGTTACGTACGTTGCGCTCTGGCGAGAACAAAACGACCATTCGTTTGGGCGATTTCATCGGTGTCATTCCCGCAATTACGGGTAAAGTAGAGTTGGTTTACGAAGGCGAACAAGAAGGCGCCGCATATGTTGCGCAACTTATTCTCGACGAAGCAGTTAAGTCGATTTTTACGAGTATTTTCCCAAAAATCGAAAAGCTCGAAAAGCCAAATCAACCTTCCGTTTATCAAGATATTTATACTTGGTTTTTCAACGAAGGTGAAATTGTTCTAACCGAAGATCAGAGCGATCGTGCCTACAAAGCCGAGCTCGAACGCAACCCTGCCCTATTCCAATTGGTCGATCAATATGCGGCAAACGCTAGCAAAACCGACCGCTATTTTATTGCCGAGGTATTACTTTGGGGACTCGCCGCACAAAAGAAACTCGCAAAAAATCGGGTTCGAAACAGTACCACGTTCCGCGATTTGTACGCGAATTACGTGAGCGGTCTGTAATTTTTGGGCAACTGCCCGGCGTCGTAACTATTTGTCGAAAAACGCCGGGCACCGCGCTTTCCAAGTCAAGGTACCTCATAAAACGCACAACTGCAGTTTAAAAAACGGCTTCTTAGGTCGCCACTTTTTAACCGCAGTTGTTCGCGTTTTATAGCGGTACGCTTGCTTTTGCAATCGCTGTCGCAGAAATGAGTCGTTGTCGTTAAAACTTTTTTACACCTTCTTTCAACCAAGATAAATAGGTGTCTATATCCGGTGTGTACGCAACAGGTTCATTTAAAATATTTTCCTCGTGATTCATCAAAACATAGTAAGGACGCGCGTTCGTGCCGTAGCGTTGTCTTTGGAATTCGCTCCATTTTTGCCCAACGGTAGCAATTTTATTTCCGGTTTCTTTAGAAATGTATTGCTCGGCTTCGGGTAATTTGGTACGTTCATCGCCAAACAACGAAATGAGCACAACTTCGTTCTTCAAAATTTTTAATACTTCTTGATCCGACCAGACATTGGCTTCCATCAATCTACAATTTTGGCAAGCTCTTCCAGTAAAATCAATTAATACGGGCTTTCCCACCTTTTTTGCATACGCTAAACCAGCTTCGTATTCTTCAAAACTGGCAATTCCGTGCGGACCAGCAACGGCACCATCCGGTAAAGCTGTAGCACTTTCGGTAGTTACACTTGCTCCAAAGCCATTCGGACTTTCACTGTACGTTAAAGGTGGCGGAAATGCACTAATTAACTTTAAGGGCGCGCCCCACAATCCGGGAATTAAATACACTGTAAAACTAAACGTTAAGACAGCAAGTAATGCTCGCGAAACGGATAAATGATCCAGCGGACTATCGTGCGGGAAACGAATCTTTCCGAACAAGTACAAGCTTAATGAGCCGAAAATAGCAACCCAAATAGCGATAAATACTTCACGTTCAAGATAATGCGCATTCAACACTAAATCGGCATTCGATAAAAATTTAAAAGCTAATGCCAATTCAATAAAACCAAAAACAACTTTGACCGTATTGAGCCAACCACCCGATTTTGGAAGATTTCCAAGTAAAGAAGGCGCTAAAGCAAAAAACATAAACGGCAAAGCCAATCCGAGGCCAAATCCTAACATCGCTAAAGATAAAATCCATGCGCCGCCATCCGAATTAAGCGATGTTCCTAAAACGAATCCCAATGCAGGACCAATGCAGGAAAACGATACGATAATCAGCGTAAGCGCCATAAAGAAAATACCAATTTTGCCGCCGCGGTCCGAAGCCGAATCAACTTTGTTAGCCAAAGCACTTGGCATGGTAATTTCGAATGCGCCAAAGAATGAAACGGCGAAAATGCTGAAAATGATAAAGAAGAACACATTCAGCCAAACGTTGGTCGAAATCTCTGAAAAAACGTCTGGATTTGCTCCTTCCAACAAATGAAAAGGCAACGTAATCAATACGCAAATCAATACGATGCAAAAGCCGTAAAATATCGCATTAAATCGACCTTTCGCCTTACTTCCCGATTGTTTCAAAAAGAAACTTACCGTCATCGGAATCATCGGAAAAACACAAGGCGTTATAGTGGCAACAATACCGCCTAAAAACGCTAAAAGAAAAATGCTCCAAATACTCTTGTCATCCGATTTCTCTGCTTTAATTTCCGCGGATTTTTCCACCTTTTTTGAGGTTGCGACATTGGTAACAACTGCCGCAGTATCAACAGCTTTTGAAACCGTATCAACAGCAGTTACCGTATTGCTTTCACTAGCTACTGGAGTGGAAACCGTGGGTTCAGGTAGTGAAAAAGTAAAGGTTTTATCTTCGTTAATGCATTTCTCTTCACAAACTTGATAGGAAAGTGACGCAACAACAGACTTTATCTTCGGATTTTTTCGGGAAATTTTCTGGCGTAAAACAACCTTTCCTTCAAAGAAAACTTCATCCACACCAAAAACATCGTTAAACGCGCGTTTTGTTTTGCTTTCTGTAGTTTTTCCAATCAAATCATAACCTTTTCCCGCAGCTTCGTATGTTGCCAATAACGGAAGCGGACCGCCATCGGGTGTGGTTTGCGAATAAACGTGCCAGCCGGCATCGATCTTTCCGGTGAAAACCAAAGTGAACGTTTCATTGCCGTTATCTTCAACAGCAGTTTGCCATTTTACAGGCTGAATAACCTGCGCCACTGCCGAAAAGGCAAAGAGCAAAACGAAAAAAGAAAGTATTTTCTTCATGAATACAAAGTGAACTTAAGAATTGATTTAGTTTGTGTTGTTGCGAGGTAATTTCTGTTTGCACGGTATCCCACGACCCAAATAACTTGTTCCGAATCGCATAAAACCAGTGCTTTCTTTCGATACTCCAAAGATACCTTTTCGTCTCTTAAAAACTTCCCAACACTTTTGGTTCCGGCAGACATTCCTTCAGGAGCAAATTTATCAGTTTGTACGTAATTTCTGAGATTTAAATTCCCAGAAATCATATCGGAATCAACGTATATTTCCGTTCGTGTTGATTTCTGATATGATTCTACGTAAGTGCCCGAAAATGCAATCGGTTCTGTCCAGGCAAACGGAATGGTTTTGATCTCCACATGTATCGGTGGTTCCTCCTTTTTCAAAGAAAGAAGTAAAAAATCCCGATCTTTTGTCAGGACATAATCCTCGGAAAAAACGTGTTTTCCCGTTTCTCCGAAAGGTAAATTGTAAATATCATTCCATGCATGAAAACCAAAATCGGCCAACCAAAATTGCAAATAGGCTTGATAATTGGGAAACTTCAACAATTCCGGTATGTACAATTTTTTACATCCGTTACTGTCTTGAACAACCTGGCTTAATACGGCGGCGGCGGCATCGGTAGCGAGGGACTGCGTTTGTTCCCAAGCTAGAATACTTGAGTGGAAACTAGCTTCGAAACTCGGATTTAACGATTTAAAAATCGGCAGTAATTCATGTCGAATTTTATTTCGCGTATAATCGGTTTTTGCGTTCGAAGCATCTTCTCGCCAACTGAGATTTCTCACTGCGGCGTATTCTAGAATTTCTTCTTTAGAAAAAGACAGTAAAGGTCTAAGGATACGCCCATTGCGTTTCGGAATTCCCAACAAACCATCGATTCCGGTTCCGCGCGTCAGATGAAACAAAACGGTTTCTATGCTATCGTTTAAATGATGTGCCGTCAGAATAAACTCGAACGCCTGTTGAGTTCGAATTTCTTCGAAATAATGATAGCGCAAAATTCGGGCGGCTTCCTGAGTGGATATTTTGGCGTTCGTGGCAAACGATTTGGTGTCGAAACGCGTGCTAAAAAAGGGTATCCGCTGCGTTTCCGCGAAAGTGCGAACAAATTGTTCATCTTCATCACTTTCAACACCTCGAAGCAGGAAATTACAATGAACGATTCCGATTGAAAAGTTTGTTGCGAGCAGTAAATCCGTTAAAACCATACTATCGATTCCGCCACTAACTGCTACAAGCAAGCGCGCCTTGTTTAGTTCAGGGAATTGCTCCTGAACGATTTTGCTAAATCGACTAACGAACTTGCTCAACAGAAATCGGATTTAAAACTTCCATCATTGCCTTTGCTTTAAGCAAACATTCCTGATACTCTTCGGCTGGATCTGCGCTTGCAGTAATGGCGCTTCCAACGGAGAACGTTGTTTCGCCCGATTTCGTATCACAAAGAATCGATCGAATGATGACATTCAAGTCGAAATCGCCGTTTGGTGCTATATAACCGAAACTTCCGCTGTACATGCCACGCGCGCTGGGTTCATAGACATCAATCCATTTCATAGCCTCAACTTTAGGTGCACCGGTCATGCTTCCCATGGGAAAAGTAGCTTCCAGAATATCAAAAAAGCTCGTTTCTGCGCGAAGGTCACAGGAAATCGTTGAAATCATCTGGTGCACTTGTTTGAAACTGTAAATTTCACATAATTCCTCTACTCGAACAGAATTCTTGGTTGCGACTTTAGAAAGGTCGTTTCGTACCAAATCGACTATCATCACATTTTCGGCGCGTTCTTTTGCGTTGCTTTTTAGTGCTGATTTCAGTTTTTCATCGATTTCGGGTTCGCTACTTCTTCGTGCAGTTCCTTTGATGGGTTGTGAACTCAATTTTGAACCTTGCTTTCGCAGAAAACGTTCCGGAGAAGATGAGACGACGACTTTCTCATGCCATTTGAAAAAACCTGAGAAAGGAGCCTCTGACTTTGCGTTAAGCGCCGAATATAATGCGCTAATATCTGGACTATCAATTTTCGTTTGAAACGGAAAACAGAAATTTATTTCATAGAAATCGCCTGCCTGAATATGCGCCAAGATTCTAGTTGTGCGTGCAAGATAGTCGGGTTTACTGAGAAGCGGTGTAACCTCGCTTGCCACTAAATTCTTGTACTGTTCTGTTTCTTGAACATTGGCAATTCGATATACTAATTCTTCTGCGGCAGCGAAATCTAAAAAAGTTTCCAAAACAATTTCATCTTCCACAATAAAAATAAATTCGGGTACAAAAACTATGAGTTTAGGAAAAGCTATAGATGCAGGAATGGACGAGTGATTGTTATGGAACAAGTTTTTAAAATCGTATGCGATGGCAATGAACTTCCAATCGGGAACTGATACAAGACTTGCTGCTAGATTTAAATCATTAGCACTACGGCACTCGGAGGCATTCCTAGAACCGAATGCATATATTTTCGAAAACGTACAACTATTTTGTTTTGCGTTAGAATTTAAGTGTACGGCGTATTCTTGCGTGAGAGCATACTCGCGAAGCTTGTTTTCAAACACGTTAATGTTGATTGTTGGAAAAGAAAATCTGTTTCGTTGAATCATAGTGCTAAGGTAAGAAACCTAGCGTTTTGAAGTGTATAGTTACTACTTTTTCAACTAAGTAGTAGAGACTGTTTTTTATGTTACGAGTTTCACAAATCGGCTTGGAACGGAGACGGTTCCTTTGTAGAAATTATAGACAATACCTGAGAAAGCCCCCCAACTGATAAACCAAAAAGCTTCGATTAGAGGAACTTCACCCACCAAAAAAGTTCGCAATAATCCGGATTCAACTTTCCAAACGCTTTCCCAGAAACCGGGCATTATTACAGTAAAAACTGTGAAGTAAATTACGAACGCTAAAGTGAAAGAAAATAGTGCGGATATAATTGCTCGGTTTAGTAAATCGGGTCTTTTCCAAAGCATAAATATTGCTATAATCAAGAATAAAGAGGAGGTGGCTATCATGGTATTTATCCCAATGTATAGCGCGAGAATTACGCCTGCTATCCCGAGCGCAAAAAGATATGTCAACAGCTTATTTTGTGGCTGAAAGCTTGGGACTTCTTTGGTTTTAAACACGGCGTTAAACAAGAAAACCGTGCAACCGATTATTCCGAAGCCCGAAAGGATATCTTCAACAGAAATGTGCCCTTGACCAAGAATGGTTGGCGGGTTCCAATAATCGGACAGGTACCAATTTTGTGCAGGTATTCCTGATAGTGCTCCAAGGAAACTAACTTTAAGCATGCTCTTTTTTAAATCGGACAGCGAAGCGAAAACAAAAAGCCACACGATTAAAAAGGCAAAGGAAAAAAGCAAGTATGTATATTCCATAGACTGTTTTGCCAAAAATACTGTTTTTGGATGTTCTGACAATTAGTACAAAAAAAATCCATGGCATAACCATGGATTTTTAGTTTAAGTTGGTGGTTAATTTTTATCGTTTCAAAGCAAAGTGTGCCTTAAATTCTTTGTTTACTCCTGCTTCTGAATACTGAATTGTGAACCAGTAATCATCAGCCGGAACTGGAGCTCCGTTAAATGTACCGTCCCAGCCTTGACCCGTTGTTGCAATCTGTTTCATCAATTTTCCTTCTCGATCGAAGATAAATATCCTAGCTGCAAGTTGGTTTTGCNTTCACAGTGTCCGACCTTCGTCGAGCGAAGGCACCAACGATAGGTAGGTTCGGTAGGGCATAAGGATACGTTCAGTGGCAAATTCATCAAAGTCTTAATACTTAATACTCCAATCTTAATACTTAATACTCCAATCTTAATACTTAGTACTCCAATCTTAATACTTAGTACACCAATCTTAATACTTAGTACACCAATCTTAATACTTAGTACTCCAATCTTAATACTAAAATCATGCTCTGCGTTCTTTTTCGGCTAATTGACCAATAACGTTAAAAGGAAAAAGTTTTTATTCAGCGGATTTCATTTTACGGTATTTCCAGTACTTGTAGGTGCCGATTTTTGCGTTAGCGGTTGGAGCGTCATCCTTTTGTGGCTTCGGTGCGTTTGCTTTAGAATGGCCACAAAAGATACAGCGGAAAACGCGACGGCGGCCGTGCGGATTACTGTTTTGCGCAAGCGTTACGATACCTGCCGCCGGAACGCCCAAAAATGAAATCACTTTTTGAGAATATTCTCTGTTGTATGCCATAAAAAAAGCCGACTCGTTTCCAAGTCGGCTTTTCCCATGAGCATTTATATTTACGAATTTGCTGTTCCAGTTGATTTTACAGCTAGGCTATAAATCACTAAACCAAATCCGATTTTGTTGATGGCATCGGCAATGTTGTATGCTACATCCACGCTTCCGCTTCCGAGGATTGATGTGTACCAACCTTCGGTTCCTAACATGTAGCCTAATGGGTAAATTGCCCAACCTACAAGTACAAACCAGCATAGGATTTTGTGCGTTTTAAGTACATCGCCACCAGCCGCTTGTGCTAATTTAGCTGCACTTCCGAGCCAAATTTCGTAAACAATTACGAAATACGCTGCGCCTGAAATAGCGCCCCAACGCGCTGCTTGATCGCTAAATACAGTCTCTCCGAAATAGCCAGTTACCAACATTACAACCGACCAGAAAACCATTTTCCACAATAAGTTTGTTTTTGCACCTGCTACTTTCAGGATTAAATAAAACTCTAAACACATTAACGGCACAGTAAGTACCCAGTCAACGTAACGGAAAAATGTAGGCGATTCTTGGAAAGCTCCCCAATAGTCACGCATGTAGTAATAGTGTACCGCAGCAATGAACGTGATAAGTCCAGATACCAATACAGATGTTCTCCACTTTTTGTCGAACTGACTTAGTGAGAGGAAAAAGAACGCAGATGCGGCCATCATAGCCATACACCCAACGAAAAACGTAAAACCAATGTAATCATCAGGCAACATTTTTGTTACCATTGAGCTAAATAAAATTGCATTCATAATTATTAGGATTAATTTTGTTTAACCAAATCTACGAAACATTAAACAAAATCAATTATGAATAATTCAAAAAATTATCTTAAAATTTGCAAGACACATAATTACGAATGAATAAAATTGAAAAAATACTAATATTGGCGAGCTTTGGCGGGCTTTTCGTACGCTCGTACGGTTCGGCGACCGTTGAGTTGGTTGCGGGCTTAACGTTGATTTTATCGTTCGGTGTTTTGCATGGAGCAAACGATTTATTGCTTTTGCAGCAGTTTAAGTCGCCACAAACTTTAGGATTAGATCGGCACTTATTGATGCGATACATTGCCGTTGTTGTGCTGGCTGCGCTGTTGTTTTTTTGGTTACCGGTTTTAGCGATTATTAGTTTTGTGCTTACCAGCAGCTATCATTTTGGTGAGCAGCACTCGGAGCGCTACGACAGCCATTGGAAGGCGCTCGATCGATATGTATTTCGATTTTTGTACGGCTGGTTGTTATTTGCGCTGTTGTTTGCTGCGCACCAGACGGAGGTTAACGGCGTTTTAGCTACACTTACGCATAGCAATTTGCCTGAATTTCCCTGGAAACGCATTTTAGTGGGTACCGTAGTCCTTTTTGCTTTGTTTGTGCTCTGGCGTATTATGTCGATTCCGGGAAGGCTACAATCGGTTGCGCGCGATTTGCTTTTGCTGCCATTTTTTGCACTGATCTTTTTTTCGGGCAGCTTAATTTGGGGTTTTGCCGTTTATTTTATTCTATGGCACAGCATCCCGTCGCTTTTGGCACAAGTGCAATTTCTATACGGCAGTTCTGAATTAGGTAGTTTTTCGAAGTACTTTAAATCGGCTTTTTGGTACTGGCTTGCTGCAGCAATTGGTATTACAGCAACATTTTTCTTTAGTAGTTCCGTTCAAGAACTCACCTCGTTTTTGTTCGCAGCCTTGGCAGCGATAACCTTTCCGCATGCTTTTGTGATGCTGCGGTTGTTTAAGAAATCGGCTTAGCTACCCTTTTATTATTTGCAATAAAAAAAGCCTTCCCAAATTGAGAAGGCTTTGTATTTGTATGTGGAATGTATTACATCATTCCCGGCATTCCGCCGCCCATTGCAGGAGCTGGAGTGTCTTCTTTAATGTCGATTAACGCACACTCTGTAGTTAAAATCATTCCCGAAACGGATGCTGCGTTTTCTAAAGCTACGCGTGTCACTTTTTTCGGATCTATGATTCCCGCTGCAAGCATGTCTACATACTCGTCGGTTTTTGCGTTGTAACCAAAATCGCCAGAACCTTCAGCAACTTTTGCTACTACTACCGAACCTTCTAAACCAGCGTTTTCAACAATGGTTCTCAAAGGCGCTTCGATGGCGCGTGAAACGATTTGGATTCCGGTTGCTTCGTCTGCGTTATCCGCTTTAATTGCAGCTAATGAAGCTTTAGCACGCAAGAGTGCTACACCACCACCGGCAACAATTCCTTCTTCAACAGCAGCACGTGTTGCGTGAAGTGCATCGTCAACGCGATCTTTCTTTTCTTTCATTTCTACTTCCGAAGCCGCACCTACGTAAAGTACAGCAACACCGCCAGCTAATTTAGCCAAACGCTCTTGCAACTTCTCGCGATCGTAATCTGAAGTAGTGGTTTCCATTTGTGCCTTGATTTGATTCACGCGATTTTTGATTAACTCAGCATCGCCCGCACCGCTTACAATTGTTGTATTGTCTTTATCGATTGTTACGCGTTTTGCCGAACCAAGCATGTCTAAAGTAGCGTTTTCAAGTGTGTAGCCGCGCTCTTCAGAAATCACAGTTCCGCCGGTTAGAATGGCAATGTCTTCAAGCATCGCTTTTCTGCGGTCGCCAAATCCTGGCGCTTTTACAGCGGCAATACGCAACGCACCGCGCAATTTGTTTACGACAAGTGTCGAAAGTGCTTCGCCATCAACGTCTTCAGCGATGATTAATAGAGGCTTTCCGCTTTGCGCAACTGGCTCAAGTACGGGAAGTAGTTCTTTTAAAGACGAGACTTTTTTGTCGTACAATAAAATGTATGGATTTTCTAATTCCGCATCCATTTTTTCAGGATTGGTAACGAAATACGGCGACAAATATCCTCTGTCGAACTGCATTCCTTCAACTACATCTACGAAAGTGTCGGTTCCTTTTGCTTCTTCAACGGTGATTACACCTTCTTTACCCACTTTTCCGAAAGCCGTTGCAATCAATTCACCGATTACTTCGTCGTTGTTTGCTGAAATTGAAGCAATTTGTTTGATTTTTTCTGAATCGCTGCCTACCACTTTAGCTTGTTTTGCTAAATCGGCTACGATAGCTTCAACAGCTTTGTCGATTCCGCGTTTCAAGTCCATCGGATTAGCGCCTGCTGCAACGTTTTTCAAACCTTCTTTAACGATAGCTTGTGCTAAAACGGTTGCCGTAGTGGTTCCGTCGCCGGCTAAATCGTTTGTTTTTGAAGCAACTTCCTTAACCATTTGTGCGCCCATGTTTTCAAGCGCGTCGGTTAACTCAATTTCTTTCGCTACAGTAACACCGTCTTTGGTTACGTTTGGTCCGCCGAACGATTTACCGATGATTACGTTACGTCCTTTTGGGCCAAGCGTTACTTTTACTGCATTAGCCAATGCATCTACGCCACGACGAAGTCCGTCGCGAGCTTCGATATCGAATTTAATTTCTTTTGCCATTTTTTTGGTGAGTTTTTAAAGATTGAATTAAACAATTGCCAGAATGTCGTCTTCACGCATGATCAAATAGTCTTTTCCGTCGAGTTTGAGTTCGGTACCGGCGTATTTTCCGTAAAGTACGGTGTCGCCAACTTTCACGGTCATGTTGTGATCTTTTTTCCCGTTCCCAACAGCAACTACACTTCCGCGCTGAGGTTTTTCTTTCGCGGTGTCAGGAATGATGATACCTGAAGCGGTTTGCGTTTCGGCGGCTACAGGCTCGATAAGAACTCTGTCTGCCAAAGGTTGAATGTTCAATGCCATAACTCTTATTTATTTTTTAGGTTAACTTAATTGACTGCTCGCTATATTTCAGAAATTGTGCCAGCTGTGTTAAAACTGACACATTTTCAGTTTGCGGAATTATTGTCGGAAATCTGGTTTGCTCATCTGCCAAAATGGGCAGAAACCGCAGCAGTAAGCCGTGATTTTCCCGATAACAGCGCGCATAAAAAAAGCCGATTCGTTTTCGGAATCGGCTTTCTGGTATTTTTAGTGCGTAGGACTTATTTCTTTACGGGTACTTCTACAGGTGTGTTTGTTGTAGTAGTTGTGCTTGGTTTTTCGGCAGCTGGTTTGTTTTCGTTAGCAGCTGGCGCAGCAGGAGCTTCTGTAGCCTCAGGTAACGCAACTTGTTCAGCTTCTGGTTTTGAAAAGCTAATAGAAGACAATAAAACCAACAAAATAAGCGCTGTGCCTAATGTCCAAGTACTTTTATCCAAGAAGTCGGTTGTTTTTTGAACACCACCTAATTGTGCCGAACTTCCTAAAGTAGAAGACAAACCGCCTCCTTTAGGGTTTTGCACCATAATAACTAGGATTAATAAAAAACAAACTATTGTGATAGATACTACAAAAATCGAAAACATTTTAAATCAATTAAATATTAGTGGTTTGCAAAATTCGGATATCCGAAATTCGGCTTGCAAAGAAAGAACTTTTTTCGGGATATTTCAAAATTAAAATTTCATAAGCTTGAATTGCTTTCTGATATTTTTTCTGCTCGAGGTAAACTTGTGCTAAAGTCTCGGTCATTAGTGTGGCTTGCTGACTGTCGTCGTCCTGAACTAATTTCACCGAGCTCGTTTGTTCCCGATTCGGAATGATCTTCGGATTACTTTCAATAAACTTATCAATCAAGTCGAGTTTGCGCTTTCGACTGTCGGGTACGCTTGCTTGGCTTCGATCTACTTGTTTAAAACTTGCTAGTTGCAGCCATTCTTGGAAACTGTGTTTTTCTTCTTGCGAAAATTGCAGTGGTTTTCCTACACCCAGATTGGCAGCTGCTTGCGTTGTAACCGCTGTTGGTTCAATAGTTGTAACTTCCGGATGTGCTGCTACTGTATTGTCAACTTTATGCGATACAATTTCATAGGCAAAAACTTCAATTTCGTTGATACGAGCGTCTTTTTCTGCTTGAAAAGCTTGATGCAAACCCGTAAAAGTGCCCGAAGTGATGAAGTCGAATAAAACACCGCGATCTTGCGTATAAGCCGCAGTTTTTTTCAATTCAAGATTGTAGGCACTGCTGTTTTGGTTGTACAGCGCTTTTAAATAAATGGCTCGAGGTGCATGAAAATAGGGGTACCGATTAATTAATTCGCGCAAAACAGCAACGTGCTGGTCTTTCACCAACTCAGGTTTTTCTAAAAACAAGCTCAGTTCCTGTGCGTTTATCATCGGTTTACCATTTTGCTAACGATTCGTTGAAAACATCCTGCGTGATTCGTTCAAAAATTACTTCTAAAGCTTCATTTAAAGGTCCGCCTACTAATTGTGCATCACCAGAATAGTCGTAAAAGAAAGAAAACTTTTTATCAAAATTATCTTCTTCTTTGTTTTTGTTGGTAAATCGAACTTGTACCGCAATCGTTAAACGGTTTTGCGACGCTCTTTGGTCGGCCGTTGCCGTCATTGGCGTAATTCTAAAGTCGGTTATTTCACCTTCATAAACTAAATCGCCACCGGTATTGGTCAAACTTAAATTCGTCTGATTTAGAATAATATCCTGCAAACGATTCGTAAAAGTTCGTTCAATTCCCGGCTGCACTAATTCTGAGTTGTTCAAGAAGTAATTCACCTGAAATGTTTTTGCATCAATCTTACCCGTTCCGGTAAAATTGTACGAGACACTGCAAGCCACCAGTGTGAACATCGCCAAGAATAATAATCCGATTTGTATGGGTTTTCGGTTGTTTTTCATGTTACAAATCGAATTGTTTGATTTTTCTATATAAGGTGCGCTCGCTTATTCCCAGCTCATCGGCGGCTGCTTTACGTCGACCTTTATTCTTTTCCAATGATTTTTTAATCATTTCGATCTCTTTCTGTTCGAGTTTTAGCGTCTCTTCTTCTTCAACGGTTTCCGCAAACACATAATTGTCGCCTCTACTCGGAAACTCCTTTTTAGCTGGAGTAGTTACGGGTTGAATTACCGAAAGCGAACTATCGTCGTAGTCGGTATCGGTTTCTACTTCTTCCGTGCCGTAAATCTTTCGGATCAAACCGCTTTGAGTTTCGTTTACAGCTGCACTGCCGTTTTTAATCAAATCGAGCGTCAGTTTCTTTAAGTCGTTCAAGTCGCTTTTCATATCAAAAAGAACTTTATACAAAATCTCTCTTTCGGTTGAAAAATCCGAATCGCTCTTTTTTTCTGAAACTACAGCGGGTAAATTCACGTTTTCGCCCGGTAAATACGATTTCAATGTTGCCGCATTAATGTCGCGCGTGGTTTCCAATACCGAAAGTTGTTCGGCAACGTTTCGCAATTGACGAATGTTTCCGCTCCAGCGAAATTGCAACAACAACTGCACCGCTTGCTCGTCCAACTTTATTGGAGGCATTTTGTATTTGTGCGCAAAATCGGCTGCAAATTTTCTAAATAATAAATGTATGTCGTCTTTGCGTTCGCGCAGTGGCGGTAATTGTATATCTACCGTACTTAATCGGTAGTACAAATCTTCGCGAAATTTCCCTTTGCTGATTGCCGCAAACATGTCCACGTTCGTAGCCGCAACAATGCGCACATTTGTTTTCTGAACCTGCGACGATCCTACTTTAATAAACTCGCCGTTTTCCAAAACACGCAATAAGCGAACTTGTGTCGTTAGGGGCAATTCGCCCACTTCGTCTAAAAAAATGGTTCCGCCGTTGGCTACTTCAAAATAGCCTTCGCGCGTTTGTGTGGCTCCAGTAAAAGCACCTTTTTCGTGTCCAAACAGTTCACTGTCTATGGTTCCTTCAGGTATCGCGCCGCAGTTTACAGCAATGTATTTTCCGTGTTTGCGATGTGAAAGCCCGTGGATGATCTTCGGAATACTTTCCTTTCCCACACCGCTTTCTCCCACAACCAGCACCGAAATGTCGGTCGGCGCCACTTGAATCGCTTTTTCGATAGCACGGTTCAATTTCGGATCGTTTCCGATAATCTCGAATCGTTGCTTTATTGATTGTACGCTTTCCATAGTTTACGATTGCATTGATCCGTATCCTACAGCTTCGCCAATTAAGGTTCCGGAAGTGCATCGGTGTATCAATACATTCACAAAATCACCAACCTGATAGTGCCCTTTTGGGAAAACAGTTGTTAGGTTCTGCGAATTTCTTCCCGCCCATTCGGCTTTGCTGCGCTTCGATTCTTTTTCTACTAAAACTTCTACAATTTGTCCGACGAAAGCTTGGGTGCGTTCGGCAGAGTGAATTTGCTGTAAATCAACAATTTCTCTTAGTCGTCTCAATTTTACTTCCTGCGGAACATCGTCCTCCATTTTTCTGCCTGCTAACGTACCCGGACGCTCGCTGTAGGCGTACATATATCCAAAGTCGTACCGAACTTTCTTCATCAAATCAATCGTATCGGCATGATCTTCTTCTGTTTCTGTCGGAAATCCGGTGATAATATCTTGCGTAATAGCACAATCCGGAACAATTCTGCGCACATTATCTATTAAGGTAAAGTACTCTTCGCGCGTGTGCAAACGGTTCATTAACTTCAAAATACGATCGCTGCCACTTTGAATAGGCAAGTGAATGTGTTTGCAAATGTTGGCGTGCTTGGCAATTACTTCCAAAACCTCGGTGTGCATGTCTTGCGGATTCGACGTCGTAAAACGAACGCGTAACTTCGGAAACGCTGTGGCCACACGGTCGAGTAGGTCGGCAAACGAAACCGCTGTTGCTTTTTGTAAATCGGTTGCCTTCACAAAATCTTTCTTCAAACCACCGCCATACCACAAATAGCTATCAACGTTTTGTCCAAGTAGCGTTACCTCTTTATAACCTTTTTGCCACAAATCGGAAATTTCGTCCATAATGCTCTGAGGCTCGCGCGAGCGTTCTCTTCCGCGTGTAAACGGTACAACGCAAAAAGTACACATATTGTCGCAACCGCGCGTTATCGAAACAAAGGCCGAAACACCTGTGGTATCTAATCGAACTGGCGCAATATCGCCATAAGTTTCGTCTTTCGACAAAATAACGTTTATCGCATCGCGTCCCGCTTCAACTTCTACCAATAAATTCGGTAAATCTTTGTAGGCATCAGGTCCTACAACCAAGTCGACGATTTTTTCTTCTTCCAAAAGCTGACTCTTCAAACGTTCGGCCATACAGCCCAAAACGCCCACTTTCATGCCCGGATTTTTGCGCTTAGCTACTTGGTAGGTCTCCAGACGTTTGCGAACCGTTTGTTCGGCTTTGTCCCGAATCGAGCAGGTATTCACCAGAACTAAATCGGCTTCTTCAAGTACTTTAGTCGTATTGTATCCAGTTTCAGCAAGAATAGACGCAACGATTTCGCTGTCCGAAAAATTCATCTGACAACCGTAACTTTCTATAAATAATTTCTTAGAGTTTTCAGGCTTCGAAACTAGTTCGAGTGCCGAACCCTGAATCGATTCATCGATCACTTTCTCCATCAGGCGCGCTTTACAATTTGAGTGCAAAGATAATACTATTTCGGTCGACTGACAATGTGGCAGAAGATTGATTTGGGTGCCTTTTGCCGTTTTTCGTTACAAGTTGCTTTCTACAGGCAGGCATTTTATGGTCGGGTAAGCGCTTCCTCCGGTCGCATTTCCCGCCTGCAAAATGCAACTGCCTCTAGTACAGCAAGCTTTTCACTGCAACCGGCGGCACAAAATCGTTACCACTTAACGTATAATATTAAGGTGTTAGCTGTTCGTTTCGAATCAATTTTTAAGCAAAAACGCGTCGGCGAGTCGATAATATTTTTTTTCAATTACTTTTGCGCCAAAAGCAAAGCTACTTATGCCAAAGAATTTAGTAATAGTCGAATCACCCGCAAAAGCTAAAACCATCGAGAAATTTCTGGGAAAAGATTTTCAGGTGGAATCCAGCTACGGCCACATTGCCGATCTGCCTTCAAAGGAAATTGGGGTCGACGTTACCAAAGGTTTCAAACCCACTTACGAAGTTTCGGCCGACAAAAAAGCCTTGGTCAGCAAATTAAAATCGCTTTCTAAAGCCGCCGAAACGGTTTGGCTCGCTTCCGATGAGGATCGCGAAGGTGAAGCAATTTCCTGGCACCTTGCCGAAGAGCTAAAACTCGATAAGTCGAAAACCAAACGAATCGTTTTCCACGAAATTACGAAATCGGCCATCCAAAAAGCCATCGAAAATCCACGAGAAATCGATTACAATTTGGTGAATGCACAGCAAGCACGTCGCGTACTCGACCGTTTAGTGGGCTACGAACTATCGCCAGTATTGTGGCGCAAAATTAAAAGCGGTTTATCTGCCGGTCGCGTGCAGTCGGTTGCCGTGCGCCTAATTGTAGAACGCGAACGCGAAATCATCGAATTCAAGCCCGTTGCAAGCTTTTCCATTGCTGCCGAATTCACCAATCAAGCCGGAAAAGTAGTAAAAGCTAAACTCTCAAAGTCCTTTAAAACAGCCGAAGAAGCCGAAGCGTTTCTGAAACAAAATACAGATTCCACCTATCAAGTGGCGTCTTTAGAAACCAAACCAGCACGTAAATCGCCCGCAGCACCATTTACCACGTCGACACTACAACAGGAAGCGGCACGTAAATTATATATGCCCGTCGGAATTACCATGCAAGTAGCACAACGCCTTTACGAAGCGGGATTAATTACCTACATGCGTACCGACAGCGTGAATTTGAGCCAAGAAGCTCTAGCAGCAGCACAAGCGGAAATTGTAAGTTCGTACGGACAACGATACGCCAAGACGCGCAGTTTTGTGACCAAATCGAAAGGAGCACAAGAAGCGCACGAAGCAATTCGTCCGACAGATATGGCGCGACATACGATTTCCGTTGATCGCGACCAAGACCGTTTATACGACCTGATATGGAAGAGAACCATCGCTTCGCAAATGAGCGACGCCGAGTTGGAACGTACAAACGTTCAAATTCAAGCCAATAATCACAGTGAGATCTTTCAGGCCTCAGGTGAAGTTCTTCTCTTCGACGGCTTCCTTAAAGTATATCTCGAAGGCAGCGACGACGATGAAGAAGAACAAGAAGGCATGCTTCCGGCATTAAAACAAGGCGAATCGCTTCTGCGTAAAGCATTAGTTGCCACCGAACGCTACTCGCGCCCAGCAGCACGCTACACCGAAGCATCGCTCGTTAAAAAATTAGAAGAATTGGGAATCGGACGTCCGTCAACCTACGCACCTACGATTTCTACAATTATTAATAGAAAATACGTAGAAAAAGGAACGCTCGAAGGAACCGAACGCAAGTACCGCCAGTTCGAATTAGTAGGTAAGGAGCTTAGTTCGAAAACACTCACCGAAAATACAGGTTCCGATAAAGGGAAATTAGTTCCGACAGATATTGGGACTATTGTAAACGACTTTCTAGTAAAGAATTTTAGCGCCATTCTCGATTATCACTTTACAGCAAAAGTGGAACAAGATTTCGACGAAATTGCCGAAGGAAACATCGATTGGTCGCGCATGATGCAAGATTTCTACAATACCTTTCATCCGAACGTTAAAGAAGTAGAAGCCAATGCCGAACGCGAAAGCGGTGAACGTATCCTGGGAACAGATCCAAAATCAGGGAAACCTGTGAGTGTACGTTTAGGAAAATTCGGTCCGATGGCACAAATCGGCGAGCCAGACGACGAACAAAAGGTTTTTGCAAGTTTGCGTCCGGAACAGAATATCGGTACCATTACTTTGGAAGATGCACTAAATCTGTTCTTGCTTCCCAAAAAATTAGCGGATTACAACGGCGAGGAAGTCGAAGTAAATTCTGGAAGATACGGACCTTACGTGCGTTACGGTAAAACTTTTGTTTCATTGCCAAAGGGCGTTGATCCCCTAGATGTTACTGATGAACTTGCACAGCAATACATAAGGGAGAAATTGCAAGCAGATGCACCCGTGGCTGTGTACGATGAATTACCTGTACAAAAAGGTGTGGGTCGTTTCGGTCCGTTTATCAAGTGGAACAGCATGTTCATTAATGTGTCTAAGAAATATAATTTTGATTCCTTATCGCAAAAGGATATCGAGGAGCTGATTCAGGAAAAGCTTAAGAAAGAGGAGGAAAAGGTATTGCGTGAATGGCCCGCTGAAGGCATCGTTATCGAAAAAGCACGTTGGGGTAGATTTACTTTGATAAAAGGTAAAACCAAAATTGAACTGAATAAAGATGTGAAAGTAGATGCACTTACGCTAGAGGAAGTTAAAGCGATGATCGAAAGCGCAACGGCGAAGAAAGCTCCTGCGAAAACAGGTTCTAAAGCAAAGAAGGCTCCCGCAAAAACAAAAAAATCAAAGTAATTCATGTCAGGTCTTGATTTTTTAACTCCCGTTTCCGAGGAAATGTTCGCCTTTGCTCAATCGTGCAACACGCAGCAATTGGGGTCTAAAATTGTACTTCATACGGAAACAGATTTCCCGGATTTAGAGAAAGTAAAACTTGCATTAGTATTTGTGCCTGAGTACCGAAACAGTTCGCAACAAACAGTTTCAGGTATAGAAGATCAATTTCGCAAGCATTTTTACACGATGTTTCCAGGGAATTGGCTGTCGTCTGTCGCCGATTTAGGAACATTAATTCCGGGTGAGGCACCAGAAGACACGTATTTTGCGTTGCAAAGCTTATGTGCCGATCTGATAAAGAATCGCGTTATTCCTATAGTGATTGGCGGTTCACAAGATTTGACTTATCCGATGTATCGAGCGTACGATAAGTTGGATCAAATGGTCAATTTGGTTGGGATCGATTACAAATTTGATTTGGGAAAGGCTCCAGATACTATTTCTGCAGAATCTTATCTTTCGCCCATTATTATGGAACAACCAAACAATTTGTTTAACTACGCAAATTTGGGTTATCAAACCTACTATAATGCCCAAGAAGAAATTGATTTGGTCTATAAATTGTACTTCGAAGCATATCGTTTAGGTGAAATAAGCAGTAAAATAGAGTTAGCCGAGCCAGTGTTTCGCGATGCCGATTTAGTAAGTGTAGACATTAATGCGGTTTCGGCCGACGTTACGTTTAATCTGCCTGGTGAACCAAACGGATTTACAGGTAGAGAAATATGTGCCTTGATGCGGTATGCAGGTATTAGCGATAAAACATCAAGTTTGGGTTTGTTCAATGTTCAAGGAAATCAGCGCGAGCTAAAGTTGCTTTCGCAGATGGTATGGTACTTTATCGATGGCTTTCAGTACAGAGCGGGAGATTATCCTTTTGGTGGCAAAGAGAGCTACATCAGATATATTGTGCCACACGAAGGCGAGGAAATGGTGTTCTACAAGAGTGATAAGACAGGAAGATGGTGGATTGAAATTGTTAATATTAATTCACATACTAAATCAAAAAGAACGTCGTTATTACCTTGTTCATACGATGATTACTTGCAAGCTTGCGAGCAGGATATACCCGAAAGGTACTGGAAAGCAATACGAAAGGCTATCGTGTGATTTGATTTGAAATATGAATTTTCGTGAATGAATCAGTGATTACAGTAGTTGATTTCACATTAAATTAGCTTTTTGTTAGTAAATTAATTGTTTATTCAAAAAATATTAGATAGGTTTACGCTCTTAAAATTAGAATACAAAATAACCCGATTTTATATGAAGAAGTTCATTGCGTTTGCAGCATTATCCTCACTGTTGTTTAGCTGTAGTTCCGGCGACAAGGGAGAGCTTGTAGGTGTAAAAGGGAAGAAATGGCATCCAGAGAAGCCTTATGGGATGACTTTGGTGCCGGGAGGCTCTTTTATCATGGGTAAATCAGATGATGATTTGGCAAACATTGGTGATGCCCCTACCAAAACTGTGACCGTTCGTTCATTTTACATGGATGAAACCGAGATTACAAACAGCGAATACCGTCAGTTTGTAGAATGGGTTAAAGATTCCATTATTCGTGTGCGCTTGGCTATCATGGCTGATGAAGTAGGTGGTGGCGGAGGTGCTGCGGCAGGCGGTGCAGCTGGCAAAGGCAGCGGCAAGAAAGCAGGTGGTAGTATTAACGATTACGCTTTCGCGGATGCAGATCCTGCAAAAATGTCTGCCTACGATAAATATATGTATGAAAATTACTATAGTGTAGGCACTGACGAGGGTATGTATGCAGGAAGAAAACTCAACCGAAAAATTAAATTACAAACGGATGTTCAAAAATATCCCGATGAAAATTATGTTGAGGTAATGGATAGTATGTATATTCCAGTCGCTGAGGCATACAATGGATTGAGAACTATTGATGTTTCGAAGTTGAAATTCCGTTATTCATGGATGGACATTCAAGCGGCGGCAAAAGCTAAAGTAGGTCGTCGTAAGGATTTTATTCGCAACGAACAAGTTACGGTATATCCTGATACAACAGCTTGGATTAAAGACTTTGCTTATTCGTACAATGAGCCTATGCACAACGACTACTTCTGGCATCAAGCTTACGCAGATTATCCCGTTGTTGGAGTGTCTTGGAAACAAGCGAAAGCTTTTTGTGCATGGAGAACATTGAACAAAAACAATTATATCAAATCCAAGAAAAAGAAGCAAGATTTTGTTAATTCGTTCCGTTTGCCAACTGAGGCTGAATGGGAATACGCTGCTAGAGGAGGTCTCGAGTCTGCAACGTATCCATGGGGAGGTCCTTATGCTAAAAACGACAGAGGTTGTTACTTAGCGAATTTCAAACCAAATCGTGGTGACTACGCGGCGGATGGAGCTCTCTATACAGTTGAAGCAAAATCGTATGATCCAAACGGATATAATTTGTATAACATGGCGGGTAATGTAGCTGAGTGGACAGACTCATCTTATGATCCAGGAGCTTACGAGTATGTAAGTACCATGAACCCGAATGTGCCAGATACTAAGAACCTACGTAAAGTAGTTCGCGGCGGATCTTGGAAAGACGTAAGTTATTACCTACAAGTAAGTACACGCGACTTTGAGTACGCTGATACGGCTAGGAGTTACATCGGTTTCAGAACCGTTCAAGATTACATGGGATTACAAGTAACTGGCAATGTGCCAAAAAAATAAAACTCTTTTAACCAACAATTAATTACTCTTAAAACAAAAAACTATTTATTATGGCATTTTTAAGCAAAAAAGCAATGAATTTCGCTTACGGTATGGGGGCGGCAGTTGTAATCGTAGGAGCATTATTCAAGTTGATGCACTGGCCGGGAGCTAGTTTGATGCTTATTATTGGTCTTGGGACTGAAGCACTTATCTTTGGATTATCAGCATTCGATCCAGTAGACAAAGAGTTGGATTGGTCTTTAGTTTATCCTGAATTGGCAGGTGGTGAAGCTAAAGAGCGTAACAAAAAAGAAGAGCCGAAAGACGCGCAAGGATTGTTGTCTCAAAAACTTGATAACTTACTAAAGGAGGCTAAAATTGATGGCGAGTTGATGGCGAGTTTAGGAAACAGCATCAAAAATTTCGAAAGTGCAGCAAAAGGAATTTCTCCAGCTGCCGACGGGATTGCTGCAACCAAAAAATACAGCGAAGAGCTTTCTTTAGCTGCTGCTCAAATGGAATCATTAAACAGTCTTTACAAAATCCAATTGGAGAGCGCTAATCGTAACGCAGAGGCGAACAAAGAAATCGCAGATAATGCTACACGTTTGAAAGAGCAAATGGCTGCAATGACTGCAAATATCGCTACACTTAATAATGTTTATGGCGGAATGCTTTCTGCAATGGGTAACAAAGGTTAATTTTTAACCACCTGACTAATCATTATTAAAAACGCGAAATAACTAAGAAAAACAATGGCAGGAGGAAAATTAACCCCTAGACAGAAGATGATTAACCTGATGTATCTGGTTTTCATCGCTATGTTGGCATTGAACATGTCGAAAGAAGTATTGTCGGCTTTTGGAATTTTAAATAATAAAATTATTGAATCCAATGCTATTGCAGATTTAAGAAATGAAACTTCATTTCAACAATTAGCGCAAAAAGCCAAAGATCAGCCGTTACAATTCGGTGATAAAAAAGCAAAAGTTGAGAAAATACGTGCTCTAAGTAAAGATTTCACTACTTATATTGAAACTTTGAAGACTCAATTTACAAAGGAATACGAAAGAGATGCTGACGGTAATTTGCCATTCGAAAGTATGGATAAAGGTGATGCAGTAGATGAGTATTGGTTTGAGGGTGACAAGCCAAGTAAAAAAGGACAAGAGTTCTTGGATAAAATGTCCAATTTTGTTGCTCAAGTAAAGTCTATTGGTGGTTCTGCAATCAGCGAACCAGAACTAAAGAAAATTCAAAACCGTTTTGCAACTAAGCCTGTTAATTCGAAATCTGCAGGTACAACTTTAGGTTGGTTAGATTATAACTTTAAAGGTTTTCCTCTTATCGCAACAATTACTAAGCTTTCACAGATTCAGTCTGATATAAAAACTACGGAAAGCGATATTATAGCAGGTATGTTTCAAACAGATTTGGTTGCGGCTGCTAGTTTAACAGCTTATCAACCGATAGTAGTGCCTGACAAAACTGCTTATTTTCAAGGTGAAGCTGTTACTGGAAAGATCATTCTTGGGAAATTTGATCCTAATTTAGTTGCGAAGTCTGTAGTAGTGAATGGAAGTTCTGTTAAAGCAGAGGCGGGTCAAGCAAATTTCTCTTTCGGTGCTGGTAGCGTTGGTGAACATGAAATTACAGGTTCATTCAATTTTGACGAGAACGGGAAAGTAGTTAGTCTTCCTATCAAAGGAAACTATGTTGTTGTACCTAAACCTAATCAAGCAACAATTTCGGCGGATAAGATGAACGTTGTATATCGTGGTTTAGATAACCCAATGACGATATCTTTTGCGGGAGTTTCTGCGGATAAAGTAAGAGCAGATGCACCTGGCCTACGGCCTGCTGGAAAGCCTGGGCAATTCATGATGAAGCCGCAACAAGGGACAGAAGTTATGATAAAAGTGACTGCGACTTTACCTGACAAATCTACTGTATCAGACTCGAGAAAATTTCGTATAAAGGGTATTCCTGCACCAACAGGTACTATTCGTGGGGAATATGGTGTAGTTAAAGGTCCAAAGGCAAGTTTAATCGCGTCGACCGTTGGAGCCAAATTATTAGACTTCGACTTCGATGTTAACTTAAACGTAACTGGATTTAACATTAAAGTACCAGGACAACCTACAGTTGTGGTACAAGGAAGTAAATTAAATGCTCAAGCTGTTGCAGCTCTTTCAAAAGCAGGTCGCGGTGATCAAGTTACAATTTCTGAAATCAAAGTAAAATTGGTTGGAGCTGAAGGCTTAATGTTGCCTCGAACTTCAGTTGTTATTTACGAAATACAATAATCAGTTAGAATAGTCGTTATCTATTCACAAATTTTTACATATGAATCGCAAGAATCTTTTTAGTATTGTCTTGGTAGTTGTAAGTTTTGCAAGTTCGTTTGCTCAATCTAACCTACTCAATGCAAAAACACCGGATGAAATCGGAAAGAAAACTGCTGCGCAATTAAATTCGGATAACGATAAGCCGCTTCCTTACGGATATGTGCATGATCGTGATATCATGTTCGGAAAAGCAGTTTGGGAACTTATCGATTTAGATGAGCGTATCAATTTCCCATTGTACTATCCTATTGATACCGCAAATATTGGGAAAGAACGTCGCAATCTATACGATGTGCTTACTAAGGGAATGAAAGAAGGTAAGATTACCGAGGTTTATACCGATGGTTATTTCAATACCAAAAAGACGTTAAGCGATATAGAAAAATCATTATCTCGAATTGATACCACTGATCCAGGTAGAGAACAATTTAACGCTGGCTTGCCGATTTCTCCTGAGTATATTGTAAAGATTGATATTACAGGTCAGGATGTGGATGCATACAAAATCAAAGGATATTGGTACTTTGACAAGCGTCAAGGTGAATTGAAATATCGCTTATTAGGTATTTGTCCAGTAACGCCAGACGTTTATACTGTTGGTAAAGATGAGGTGGATTACATTGAATTGTTCTGGGTATATTTTCCAGCAGTACGCGATGTACTTCATGCTAATAATGCCTTCAATGATCGGAATTCTGCAATGCCAATTTCTTTCGATGTTCTTTTAAATTCGCGTCGTTTCAACGCGGTTATCTATCAAGAGGAAAACGTATACGGAGACCGTTTGATTCAAGATTACATGAAAGATAATGCACAGATGCAACTTTTAGAATCGGATCGCATCAAAGAAAAGATTCGTAACTTCGAGCAAGATATGTGGAACTACTAGTTTTCACTGATGATATTTCAAACGGCTGGTTTTTTAACCAGCCGTTTTTGTTTATTTGCAGTATGAAAATGCTTGATTTTATTATCGTAGGGAACGGTTTAGCTGCGCTCGCTTTTGCTGAAGTACTTCTTCAGAATAACTGTTCTTTTGTGGTTTTTGGCGATTCTAAATTGAAGTCAAGCCGCGTGGCAGCAGGTCTGTATAATCCTCTAATTGTGAAACGGTATCGGCCGCTACAAGATGCTGTCGATCAGATTGATTTTCTGCGTTCTTTTTATTCTCGGGCTGAGCAACGTCTCTGCGCGAAGTTTCATCATGAAAAGCTTACTTTGCGTAAATTCGTTTCTATTGCTGAGCAAAATGATTGGTTCGAACACGCCGACAAACCTCAACTTGCAAATTTACTGAGCAACGATTTGTTTACCTCCGCGATTGAAGGAATTGATAGCCCATTTCAGTATGGAGTGGTTAATTACACCGGTCACTTAGACACCAATGTCTTTATAACGAAATATCAGACGTTTCTAGCCAATTCAGGCTGCTTTATAGCGGAGTCTTTTATTTACGCAGATTTGGAATTCAGTAGCGAGTTTGTTACCTATCATGAATTTCAAGCCAGTAATGTGATCTTCGCTGAAGGATATGGAGTAAATCAAAATCCGTATTTTAATTTCGTCTCTGTTCCTGGCACCAAAGGTGAGGGCATAACGATTCATGCACCTCAGTTGAAGCTTACCGAAATCATCAACAGTGGTGTTTTTATTCTTCCTTTAGGCAACGATTTGTTTAAAGTGGGTGCAACTTATGAATGGACGGATAAAACGGAGCAAACCACCGCGGCAGCGCGCGAGGAACTCACTATGCGTCTCAAACAAGTAATTCAATGCGATTTTGAAATCGTCGATCAATGGGCAGGTGTACGTCCAACGACTCCCGATCGTAAAGCCATTGTTGGTAATCATCCTCAGTTCCCACAGCTTCACATTTTAAATGGTTTAGGTACTAGAGGGGTTATGTTAGGTCCAACGATGGCAAAGCTGCTATACGATCATATAGTCGATAAAAAAGAAATTCCGACCTATTTACAAGCTAAGCGTTTTTGGAAGCAATAGCATCGTCTTTGTATGCTATAAAGAAGTTAATATAAATGTTTCGACTCATTCGCACGATCCAGGGCATCAAAACAACAAGAGCAGCAATGATGGTAATAAAAGCCTCCTTTACCGTGCAGCCCACGAAAACAAAACTGATGATAAATGCTGCAACTCCAACAGCTACAGCAAGTGCATAGCTTACGTACATGGCGCCAAAAAAGAAATTCGGCTCCATTTTATAGCGGAGCCCACAGTGGGAACAAGTATCATGCATATGCATCGTTTCAGTGACGATATATGGGTTTTTGTTCTCATACATACTCTCGCTATGACAACGCGGACAAGTTCCTGTTAAAATGCTATATAATTTCGTTCCTTTTTTTAACATTTGCAGCCAATTCTTTATTACTGTAATACAATAACAAAGTTACGGTCTATTTAAGTTTTCTAAGCCAATATCATGCTAAATATTCACAATTTATCAGTTTCTTTCGGAGGTTCCTATCTTTTTGAAGATGTTACCTTCCGACTAGGAGCAGGTGATCGTGTTGGTCTTGTCGGAAAAAATGGTGCCGGTAAATCGACAATGCTCAAAATTCTTAGTCGCGATCTTCAACCCGATTCCGGAGTGATCGCCACAGAAAAAGAAGTGCGTATTGGTTTCTTACGGCAGGATATCGATTTCGAACAAGGCAGAACCGTACTCGAAGAGGCTTATCAAGCCTTTACCGAAATCAAAGAAGTCGAACGCAAGTTGAATCACATCAACGAACAACTTCAAACACGTACCGACTATGAGTCTGACTCTTACGCAAAACTCATCGAAGATTTGAGCGATCTAACACACCGATTCGAACTTCTGGACGGATACAATTACGTGGGTAATACCGAGAGAATTCTGCTTGGTTTGGGCTTTAAACGAGAAGATTTCAACAACAAAACCGACACTTTTTCTGGAGGTTGGCGCATGCGAATCGAGCTCGCAAAACTGCTCCTTCAAAACAACGATATTCTTCTATTAGACGAACCTACTAACCACCTAGATATCGAAAGTATTATCTGGCTTGAGAACTTTCTAAAATCGTATCCAGGTGTCGTAATTATTGTTTCGCACGATAAGATGTTCCTCGATAATGTCACGAACCGAACGTTGGAAATTTCTTTAGGTAAAGTGTACGATTTCAACAAACCATACACGCAATATCTGACTCTTCGTCAAGAAATTCGCGAAAAGCAACTGGCTACGCAAAAAAATCAGCAAAAGAAAATAGAAGAAACGGAGAAGCTAATCGAGAAATTTCGCGCCAAAGCCAGCAAAGCATCTATGGCACAATCGCTTATCAAGAAACTCGATAAGGTAGAACGCATCGAAGTCGATGAAGACGATAATGCAGTCATGAATATCTCGTTTCCAGTTTCTGTGACTCCGGGTCGCGTAGTCGTCGAAGCCGAACACGTAACCAAAAAGTTCGGAGATAAAGTAGTTTTGAAAGATATTTCGCTGAACGTTGAACGCGGTAGTAAAATCGCCTTTGTAGGTCAAAACGGACAAGGGAAGTCCACGTTTATAAAAGCAATCGTGAACGAATTCCCGTTCGAAGGAAGTATTAAACTTGGCCACAACGTCCAAGTAGGCTATTTCGCTCAAAATCAGGCAGAATATTTGAATGGCGAAATCACACTGCTACAAACCATGGAAGACGCCGCAAACGACACCAATCGCTCTAAAGTGCGCGATATGCTCGGTGCTTTTCTTTTCCGTGGCGACGACGTCGAAAAAAAAGTAAAAGTACTTTCCGGCGGCGAACGAAATCGTCTGGCACTTTGTAAGTTGCTCCTGCAGCCTATCAATGTGCTCATCATGGACGAACCTACAAACCACCTCGACATCAAATCGAAAAACGTACTAAAAGCCGCACTACAGAAATACGAAGGAACACTGCTTCTCGTATCGCACGACCGCGATTTCCTTCAAGGAACTGCAAATATTGTATACGAGTTTAAAGATCAGAAAATTAAAGAATATCTGGGCGACATCAACTTCTTCCTAGAACAACGAAACGTGGATAGCATGCGTGAAGTCGAGAAACGCGATGTCGTAAAAGCTACACAAGAGGCTCCAAAAAAGAGTTTCGAAGAACAAAAGAAACAAAAGGCACTGCAAAACCGTATTTCTAAAGTCGAGTCGCAAATTAAAGATCTCGAAAACGCCATCCGTCTCGACGATCGTGCGCTCGAATCCAATTACGATAAGCACATCGAAGACGCTGCGTTTTTCACGGCCTACAACGAAAAGAAAAAGCAACTCGACAAACTGATCGAAGAATGGGAATTACTGCTCATGGAAGCCGAAAGTTAATGATTGCCTTTAATTAACTTACCGTAGAAAAAATAAAAAACCCGCTTTCTATTGGAGAGCGGGTTTTTATTTTGAGTTTTATTTTACTGGCGGTAAAGTACTTTCTTCACAGCCTTAATAACGTCATCTGCATTTGGCAACCATTCTTTCAGTAAAGTTGGCGAGTACGGCGCAGGTGTATCAGCGGTAGTAATACGTTGTACGGGCGCATCTAAGTAGTCGAAGGCCCGTTCCTGAACCATATACGTAATTTCCGAAGCAACACTAGCAAACGGCCAAGCTTCTTCTAAAACCACTAAACGATTTGTTTTCTTAACCGAGTTGATAATCGCATCGTAATCCATTGGGCGAACCGTACGCAAGTCGATTACCTCTACCGAAATACCCTCAGCAGCAAGCGTTTCCGCAGCAGCTAAAGCTTCTTTTATAATCTTTCCGAACGATACAATGGTAACATCTGTTCCCGCACGCTTCACATCGGCCACGCCAAGCGGAATGGTGTATTCCTCTTCCGGAACTTCTCCTTTGTCGCCGTACATCTGCTCCGATTCCATGAAAATAACCGGATCGTCGTCGCGAATAGCCGATTTCAATAAACCTTTTGCATCATATGGTGTCGATGGAACCACAACTTTTAAACCGGGCGTGTTAGCAAACCAGTTTTCGAAAGCTTGCGAGTGCGTAGCACCCAATTGTCCGGCAGAGGCTGTTGGACCGCGAAATACCATCGGCATAGGGAATTGTCCGGCCGACATCTGGCGCATTTTCGCAGCGTTATTGATAATCTGGTCGATACCAACCAAACAGAAGTTAAACGTCATGTACTCCACGATCGGTCGGCAACCATTCATAGCCGAACCTACCGCAATACCAGCAAATCCGAGCTCGGCAATAGGTGTGTCGATTACACGCTTCGGACCAAATTCATCAAGCATACCCTTAGAAGCCTTGTAAGCACCGTTGTATTCGGCTACTTCTTCGCCCATGAGATAAACCGACTCATCGCGGCGCATTTCTTCGCTCATTGCTTCGGCAACGGCTTCTCTAAACTGTATCGTTCTCATAAAGGATTCATTTTTCGAAACGCAAAAATAGCCGAAAATTGGAAATCCATCCCATATTTTTAAAACGTTTTATACGTAAAAGCAGCTTTTTTTGATTTTTTGGGCGGCAGTTCCGGCTGTACGCTACAAGCTTTTTCAAATCGGGCACAAAAGCAAGCGTTTGGCTCGGCTTCTGAGGTCGCCACGCCAACCGCGCTTTTGTTCGCCCCATTTTTCAAAAGGCTTTCCGCTGCCATCCGGGCCGCGCTATCGTTCCCCAACGAAACATCTCTTTTTTCACTGTGTTTTTAACAAACGTAATATTGCAATATTACCTCGATTAAAAAATTGTAAAACAATAATTTATACGCTATTAATTACTTGCACTCACACTAACTTTTTTAGGGTTTTTATAAAATACCGTTTTTAGATTTAAGATGCAGAATAAGATTTGCAAAGCCATTCAGCCATCTTGGCGACTGTTCTAAGTAATTCCCTTCCGAACTTGCTTACTAGCAAAACTATTCACGCTTCATTCGTGCTTTTTCCACTACTAAAAACCTATGTGCCTATGTCGTCCACCATAAGTTGAACTCGCACCTTAATCGTGGTTTAAAAACTGTGCAAAACCTATGTGCCTATGTGGTCGGCCGTAAGTAGAACTCGCGCTGGTAATCGTGGTTTAAAAACTGTGCAAAAACTATGTGCCTATGTGGTCGGCCGTAAGCAGAACTCGCGCTGGTAATCGTGGTTTAAAAACTGTGCAAAACCTCTGTGCCTATGTGGTCGGCCGTAAGTAGAACTCGCGCTGGTGATCG
>NZ_NOXX01000192.1 GCF_002251775.1 Flavobacterium aurantiibacter | reverse complement strand
TTTTCGGCAGCGAAAACGCGAGGTGAATATTTGAGTTTTCAAGCGCGGGAATGAACCAGTGTCGACGGCGATTCGTTGTAGAAAACCGCAGTCTGCCTTGGTTTGTGGTCGGTTGTGGACGTTTGTGGCTGCTTGTGGTGAACCGTAGAAAACCGTCGTCAACTACCACTTATCTGACAGTACGGAATTTAACCGAAACGATTTTACGGCTTTTCCGTAAATTTTGAAGAAAATTTCGGCAATGAAAACCCTTTTATAACGATTTCCCACGAGCGATTGCAGTGGATAGCTTGCCGCAGAAAAAGTTACTTTTTGCGGAAGTTTAACGGCGACAACGAGAGCCGGAAAAACGACCTAGCAAAAAGTGCTTTTTATGTGGCAACTAGCAACGGAAAGCGCGGCCTGCCCGACCCAATTCATGTCAAAACATGAGTTCGACATAAAAATCTTTGTTAGATCGCTTGTAATGAAAGCTTTAGATTGGCTACTAATAATTTCTGTGCACTATTATTTATTGCTAATNGATTTCCCACGAGCGATTGCAGTGGATAGCTTGCCGCAGAAAAAGTTACTTTTTGCGGAAGTTTAACGGCGACAACGAGAGCCGGAAAAACGACCTAGCAAAAAGTGCTTTTTATGTGGCAACTAGCAACGGAAAGCGCGGCCTGCCCGACCCAATTCATGTCAAAACATGAGTTCGACATAAAAATCTTTGTTAGATCGCTTGTAATGAAAGCTTTAGATTGGCTACTAATAATTTCTGTGCACTATTATTTATTGCTAATCATTTAAACAGTCGCTTACATCGTTGTATTTTTTTGAGATACCTCTGTATCCCAAAGAAAATACGCCTTGTAATCAACCATTTAAATGATTTCTAACTTTGATTTTTATATCGAACTCATGTTTAAAACGGGCAGGCGTGGCATAGATAAAAAATAAAAACGGATCGTTCCTTTCACAAAAAAGTGATTCCCATAATCTATAGTAACATAGGGTTACTTCTACGACAGGCTACTTTTGGTAAAAACTTTGTCTTTAAAAAATGTCAGCAATTTTTGCAAAACGAGGTTAGCTAATTTACCAGTAAAAAAGCCAACTACAAGTCCGAAAAGAAAGCCTAAAACTAGTGCGTTACGAGTGCTCGAAATTTGAAAAAATTCATTAATTACTGAAGACGATACAGCGGATAAAATACCTGTAAAAATTGTTGACGCTGTAATAACTAGCGCACGAAATCCGGATAAAAACGACTTTTTATACAATCCATACAAAACCGCAGAAGAAATGATACCTAGAGATGTTAATGCCAGTAAACACAAACAACAAAGAAGAACGATGCCAATACCTATACCAAACAATACAAGCATAAAAGCTATTGCAATCATCGCAAAAAAGAACAGCCCCGGACTGAAGTCATTATCTACATTTGTTTGATGATCAATCTGAAGAAGTATGTTAACTACTGAAATTAATAAAGGAATCATTGCGCCATTTTTTTATAAAAATAGGTAAGTTTCAAATAAGTTGGATTTTTTGCGCTTTAATTGCCTATTAAAATGCAGCCTGTCGTAAAATAGTTTTCCCGAAAGGAACAAGAGAAACCTTCTCGATGCGATTTGATTGGGAATTGAACAAACGAACCACAATTTCATTTTTCTTGTACTTTGCTCGATGCTCATCGATGAAATGGTACTGAATTGTTTCGGTTGGCTGATACATTACATCAGTAAATTTAGACCCGTAAGTACGACCCGCAATTTCTTGACTATCAATATATTTAGCATATAATAACGCGCCATAGGCAAAATAGTGTTCATTCTTTGCGCTCTTTTTAATCTGAACTTCTGTTTTGAATTCGAGTTCAATGAAGTCGTTTTCTTTAAAAACTCGTTCAATCTTTATGTAGTTGTCGTCGTACACAAAACGCTCGTTTGTAAGCACTTGCGTTGCCCATGCTGGCTTACGAATTTTGATTACCAGACTGGTTGGCGCACTCAAACGGATACGAACCGTCATTTTATTTTCATACGGATAATTGGTTTCGTTGACAATTTTGACAGAACTTCCGTTTACCGTGGTTTCTAAAACGTTAGGCACCAATAGTGTAGCCACGAGTGTCGACTCGTTTTCACGCATCCACGAGTTTTGAACGAAGTAGGGTGAAATTCTTCCAGCATTCGGATTGCAGCACACGGCAACATCCTGATGTGCAGCCGAATACTTGTACCGCGTTAGTTTGCGATCGGGTTCTACCTCGCCGTTTTTCGTGCCCAACATTTCAAACGAATTGTCGGTTTTCAAATAGGCGATATACGATTTCTCTGGATGTCGCGACCCTTGAGCCGCATTATAAAAGATGTTTTCAACCTCATCGGCCACAACAGCCGAGCCCGTTTTTTGCAGCAGCAAACAATAACTGTCGAGCAACTCTTCAAGCGAACAATATTCGTAACCGGTGTGCGACGCGTCGGCCGTGCGTTGGGCAATCCATTCATCGCCGATAGCACCACCTGAAACCGTGACAACCGATTTAATTTTTTCCAAATACCGACTTAAAGCAACATCTAAAGCACCGTCTTTTGCTGCATATTTTGCAATGATTAGCGTTCGAATATGTTCAAAAGTGTGTACACCGTGCGATTGCAACAGATATTTGTCGTTTAGAACATTTTTGAGTTGCGCATCGGCTTCTGTTTGGAATGTATTGGAAAAATCGCGGTATAAAAACAGAGCGTATTCTCGGTATTTCTCGTTTTGCGTGTGGTAAAACAGGCGTTCGAGCACATCGGTAAAGGTGAGTCCGTGCGATACGCCGCCGTTAAAACCGGTTCCCGACGAAAACGGACTCGAATTATGTATCGGATACGCTTGCATGACGTTATCAACAGCACGTTCGATAGCGAAAAAAACCGTTTTGTCGTTCGAGTATTCGCTATAAGCTAATAAACCGCGATAGAGTGTTGCTTTTGCCCACAATTCGCCGTTTTCCGATTGAAATTGGTAGCGTAAATCTTTGTCGTAAATCCCGAGGTAACCGTCGGCATCTTGCGTTTGTAATATGCGTTTTACGTACGCCTCTACTTTTAAGATGCCTTCTTCATCGTTCAAAAGCAAGACATTTCGCAAATAGCCGTCCCACCAATTCGATTGGGTTTCGCTGTTCCACCATTTGTACTGATCGTCGCCCGCAGCATCGCCTTCTTTCATATTGCCTAAATCTTTGGCTTTGGAATGTTTGCCCAAACGTTCGCTGCTGTAAATCGGATCGTTGATGAGTTCTGGAACAATTTTATCAAGATTTCCTACAAAACCCTCAATATCCGCCTGCATTTGCGTGCGCAACCAACCTTGCGGCTTCACACTTCCAAAAGGCAAGCTTTGAAATTTCTCCGATTGTTGCGCTTTCGCGGAAAGAAATTGAACTAAAAAAATGATGATTACTATTTTTTTCATTGTTTTTGCATTTCGAATTCGAGTGTGCCGCCTTGTTGAATTTGTTGGTAAGAAATCTGATTATCCGTACGTTTTGTACCGTTTAGATAACAATCGTTTCGGTAAATCGTATTTTTGGTAAAGCCTTTTGCTTTTATGAGAAATTCGGTTCCGGAATTCAGCAACAGTTTAGCTTCTTTTAATTGTGGAACGCCCAAAACAAAAGTTCCGCTGGCTGGATTAACCGGTTAAAAACCCAAAGTTGATAAAATGTACCAAGCGCTCATTTGCCCGCAGTCGTCGTTGCCTATCATGCCATCGGGCGTATTGTTGTGAAAGTCGTTGATTACTTTGTGAATATACTTTTGTCCGACTTTTGGAGTATCGGTAAAAGCGTAGAGATAAATAATGTGGTGACTGGGTTCGTTGCCGTGTGCGTATTGCCCAATCATGGCTTCCTGACCGAGAAACTTGTTCGGATTTAATGCTTCAGTGGTGAAGAATTCGTCGAGTTTCTTCGGAATGCGGTTTCGCCACCCAGCAAAGTTCGCACGCCCGGAATATCATATTGCGTTGGCGTCCAGAAGTACTGCCAAGCGTTGGCTTCGGTGTAATCGCCGGGATTGTTTAGTGGCGAAGTTGCAGTTAACGGATCGAAAGGCGTGCGCCAATTTCCGTTTGTATCTTTTCCACGGAAAAAACCCGTTTGAACATCGAACAGATTTTTATAGTAATTACTTCTCTTTTCGAACTCCTTTTGTTCGGAGCGCTTTCCTAATTTGCGTGCCATTTCGGCTACACACCAATCGTCGTAACCACTTTCTAAAGTTCGGGAAACCGCTTCATTATCGAGCTTATCGAACGGATAATACCCGTAGGCATTGTACAATTCCCAATCGGAATATATATGCGATTTCGTGGCTGTTTCGTACATAGCTCTAAAAGCTTCTTCTTTGTCAAAACCGGAAAATCCATTTTCTACGGCATTCAAAATCATTGGAATGGCGTGATTTCCGATCATGCAGTAATTGTCTTGTCCCCAGGCCGTCCAAATCGGTAAAAAACCTTTGGCTTTGTGATGAAGTAACATGCTGTTCACGATGCCGTTAATTCGTTCTGGAGCCACCAGTTGCAGCAATGGAAAAGCGCCTCGATAAATATCCCAAATCGAAAGTGTGCTGTAATATTCGTTGTTGGGAGCGGTTGCAATTTTGTCGTCTGCTCCGCGATATTGTCCGTTCACGTCGGCAATGTTCGATGGTTGCAGTAAAACGTGATACAAAGCCGTGTAAAACAACTCCTTTTGCTTATGACTGCCTGAAATTTCAATCCGATTCAAATACCGATTTCAAGCGGCTACATTGGCTTTTCGAACTTCTTTAAAATTCCAATGCGGCAACTCTGCTTGCATATTTTCTTTTGCATTGGAAACGGAAACCGACGAAAGGGCAATTTTCACCAACAGTTCACGCTGGTTTTCTAGCTGGAAGTCGAGTAGAAATTTCGGTGCTTTATCGCTGATTTTTCCAATCACTTTCGTAGAAGACTTGAAAGCTTGTGAGAATGTGAGAATGAAGAAATACTTGCGATTCACCCAATTTTGTGTGGAACAGTACCCAGAAATGGTTGAATCGTTTTCAATGCGAACATCGCTTTCCACAACCAAACCTTTCGGATTATTTTCATCGAAAACAAATCGAAGTCCGTGTTGGGTATCAACAAGCACTTGGGCTTCTTTTTCTGGAAATCGATATTTGTGTAAGGCTACGCGATCGGTACAGGTAAGTTCAACAAAAACCTCGTCTTTTTTGCGAAGCGCGTAGTAACCAACGGCTGCTTTCTCGGTCTTTTTGAAATAGGCATTTTTCAATTTTTCCTTTTTCGGATTTATGGGTAACAACAGAACATCGCCCATTTCGTTGATTCCAGTTCCACTAAAACGCGTCTGTGAAAATCCGAGTAGTAAGGTATCTTTATATTGATATCCGCTCGTATGATTCCAACCGTAATCTTTGTTATCTGGGCCAGGTTGCACCATTCCAAAAGGCATCGACGGACCAGGAAATGTATGTCCCGTGCCGTCGGTTCCGATAAACGGATCTACGTGTTTGCTGTTTTTCTGCGAAAGCGCAAGCTGTGTTACAAGCAAACACAGCAGCGGTAAAAAGCACTTTTTTAGTTCCATAACGACTCCATTTGTTCTAAGGTTTTGTTTTTGGTTTCAGGAATACGCTTCCACACAAAAAACACTGAAAATAAACAAATTATCGCAAATAGGTAAAACGGAAAAGCTCCGTTAAAGTAGTTGTCAAGCCATTCGTTGGCAACCAAAACGGGGAAGAACTGCGTGACTAAAAAATTAGCAATCCACTGAATAAAAACGCTGATTGCCAAAGCCAAACTTCGAATTTTTGAAGGAAAGATTTCCGACAACAACACCCAAACTACTGGCCCCCATGAAACGCTAAACGAGGCCATAAACAGCAGTAAAAACGGCAGAATCAAGTACGATGCTACGGTGTAAAAGACACAAATTCCGACGCCGAGTAAACCCACAGTCATGCCCACAGAACCGATAAGTAACAGCGGCTTTCTTCCCATTTTATCCACCCATTTAATAGCTAATAAGGTAAAAATGAGATTCACAACGCCTAAAACACTGGTTTCTAATAAGGATGCGTTGGCCGAACTTCCTAAATTCTTGAAAATTTCCGGCGCGTAGTACAATATGGCGTTTATACCGCAGAATTGCTGCAAAACCGACAAAACAACTCCGACAAAGAGCACTTTTCGAAATGTGGGTTTAAAAAGCGTCTTCCACTGATTATTCGAAGTTGTATCTGCATGTTCATCGATTTCACGACGCGCCGCCTCCGCCTCTTCCCTACTGTTAATCCGATCTAAAACCGCTTGCTTTTGCTGGTATTTTCCTTGCGTTGCTAACCAGCGCGGACTCTCAGGAATCAAAAACAAACAAACTAAAAACAAGATCGATGGCAAGACTTCCGAACCGAACATCCAGCGCCAACCGGTGGTCAAATTCCATTGTGTATCGCCTTGTAATGCAATAAAATAGTTCACGAAATAAACCAGTACAATGCCAAGCACTATGGCCAATTGATAGTTTGCCACAAGTGCTCCACGTTTTTTAGCTGGCGCAATTTCGGCCAGATACATCGGTACAACCATCGAAGCTAAGCCAACTCCCACGCCACCAACGATTCTAAAAAACACAAAAACACTAAAACTCTCTGGAATGGCAGTTCCGACGGAATTTACCGTAAAAAGTACTGCCGAAATGAGCATGGTTGGTTTGCGTCCGTAGCGACTGCTCAACGAATCGGAGAAAAAGGCACCTATTAAACAACCCACCAGCGCACTCGATATTGCCCAACCTGTTTCGACCGCAGTTAGTTCAAAATAGTTGGTTAAACTTCCGATAGCGCCCGAAATCACAGCAGTGTCGTAACCAAAGAGCAAACCGCCTAATGCCGCACTGAATGTGATGTAACGCAAATATTTTTGATTAGAACTAGGCATAATTCGGAAGATTTTGTTTCAAAAATTGCTTGAATTCATTATTGATATCCCATTGATTAACAAAAGGTTTTTGCGAAAACGGTTCTTGCGGTAGGTATGGAAACGGACCAAACTCGGGTGTTATGGAAAATACTCCTTTGGAACGATGCAGCTGGAGGATTTCCTTCCACCACGCCAAAAATTGTTGCACGTGCGTATCCCATTCCGGTGCAAACGGATGGTTTACTTGAGGCGCTTGCTGCCAACCTACTCGCGCATGCAAATGCCTGATTCTCGGAAATATTCGTTTCAAAAAATGCGCTTGCCCTTCGAGCATGCTTTCTGAAACAACGCAGAAGTGAGATAAATCGCCGACTAATTCCAAATTGGGAAAAATATCCAAGTACGGAATTAGGGATTTGGCGTGAAATGAAAATCGGCCGCGGTGAATTTCGTGGTAAATCGGAATTTGATACTGCTTTGCGAGTTGAGTAGTTGCTTCGATACAATCGCAGTTTTCATAGAAATCGAAATAATCGCGACCCGTATGTGAATTCACGAAAGTAGGTTGTAGTTCCAGCAAATACATCAACCGATCGCTCATACGTTGTTTGTAGGAGTCAACTGCTTCGTCTCGAAAACCCAAGACTTGCTGGGCAATGAACATGAATTCGGGATTTACGCTTTCGCGGATGTTTTGCAGTGCTTGTTTAAACTCTCGAACAAACGAATCGCTGTTTGGAAAATTGATTTCCACGCCGTCGTAGCCACTTTCCACAACTTTCGAAAGAAAAGCCTCTGCCGACAGCTGTTCTTGGCCCCAGAACGGAGCGATGTATTTTAGTTTCATGGCTATTTCGAGGAGTATAAAATCGGGTTTAAAGGCGTATCAATTTCGCGAACTACCTCAGCTCCCGGACACCATTTATGCCAATCGGTTTCCTGATTCTTATTTTCCGGCTGCTTCAAAATCATGTTTTCATCCATGTAAATCACCGTCATTACTTTTCGCATTTCGTTGGTCGTATTGGCTCCCGCACGGTGAAAAACCCAGCCGGAATGAAAACTGATTTCGCCCGCGTCGAAGGCTTCGATAACGTGCTCAAAATCGGTTACACGCAATTTCTTTTGGATGATCGCTTCGCTTTCGTCGCCAATAGCTAACTCCCGACCTTCAACCAAACGATGACTGCCCGCGCTAAATTCCAACGGACCCATTTCGAGTGGCGTTGCCTGAAGCGGAATCCATGCTGTAATGGTTTTATCACTCGACAACGGCCAGTAGTATTGATCGGCGTGCCAAGGCGTTATTCCTCCTCCCGCTTCTTTAAACAAGGCCTGATCGTGGTACAAACGCGCTACTGAAGTTTGCATTAAATCGGCAGCAATTTTCGCAATTCGTTTACTGAAAACCAATTCTTTAACCACGTCGTTCTCGAGCCATAGATTAAATAACTGTAAGAAAGCTTTACCGTAGGTGGTACGATCTTCTAAGGCTGTATGTTCGGTGTTCATTTGTGCTACCTGCTGAGAAATTTGCTCGTTAAAAAACTGCAAGGTTTCAGAACTCAACACCTGTTTTACTTTGATGTAACGATTCGTGTCGTAAAAAGCTATTTGCTCTGGAGTTAATTCCACGAAAGTGCTTAACTCTTCTTTGATGTGTGCCGGAACTAGCATTTGCGTATTTTTTATGTTCGTAATTCAGTTTTAGAAAATAAAGTTGTTCAACAATTCAAAACTAGAGTAAGCCCGTACGATCAAATACCTTAAAATTGACAAAATCTAACACTATATTGAATTTTTAATTAGCTTTATCTCTCTAAAAATTCATAATAAAGTTGAAGGCGTATTTAGAAGACATTCCATTAGAGAAAGGCCGCCAAAGCTTGTACGCCTACCGATTTGAACTGCCTTTTTTTGAATTCAAATGGCATTATCATCCGGAGTATGAATTGACGTATATAGTTCGCGGATCCGGATTTCGATTGGTTGGAAACCAGTATGAAACCTTCGAAGCGGGCGATTTTGTCTTGTTAGGAAGTCACGTTCCGCATACCTGGTCGAGTAAGGAACAGTATGATGAAACGGTTGAAGCCATTGTCGTACAATTTTCACCGACGCTTTTTGAATCGTTTGGCAATCTGCGCGAATGTTCGAATATTAAAGCCTTATTGGAAAATGCAGCAAACGGCTTGGCTTTTGAAGCTTCCGCGGAAATAATTCGCGAGATGGAAAAAGTGATTCAGCTAAAAGACTTGTCGAAAATATTGCAATTACTCCACGTTTTAGATCAACTGACAAACGTTCCATACAGAAGTATTGCGCCAAATGCCAAACAAGTAACTAACAGCAGACAACACGAAATGCGAATTAACAAAGTGTGCTTGTACATTCAAAATCGGTTTGCAGAGCCCATAACTTTGAAGGAAGTGGCCGAACTAATTTTTCTGACGGAAAGCAACTTCTGTAAGTTCTTCAAAAAAGCAGTAGGGAAAACGTTTTCCGATTACCTGAACGAAATTCGGATTAACGAAGCAGCACGACTGCTGTTGCAAACTGATCAATCTGTAGCGCAAATAGCCAACGACTGTGGGTTTGAAACGCTCAGCTATTTCAATCGGGTTTTCTTACGAAAGAAAGGAAGTGCTCCTACGGCGTACCGTAAATTACATTAGTGTTTTACGACCCTAAGCGATTTTGCTCGTCTTCTAAGCCGGTTGATCGTTCGCGCATCTTCTTTACCGAATCGCTACCAAATTTGTAACTCACGTTTAAACGCACCTGCCGACTGTCGTAACCACCGTCGCCACGAATCGCTAAACCGCCAAATTCGGTATTTCCGTGCCAAGGCGAGGTAAATAGAATATCTGAAAAAGCGAGTCGAATATTGAGTTTTTTCTGAAGCAACAGTTTCTGAAACGCCACATCTAACGAACCAATTGACGCGGTGCGATACGTTCCGCCCCAAACGGCAGGCGATGAATACCAACCCGAAACTTCGATAGTGAATTCTTTAGGTAACGAAAAAGTGTTTTGTCCGTAAAAGCTCAACGTTTCTTGTGTTAAAGGCACAAACTCTGGACTGTTGGCTGTGTATTTGCTCTGAAAAGCGTTAACACTCGCATACACATTCCACCAATCTTTAACATTAAACGGATACGAAATACCCAAGTTAATAACTTCTTGATTGGCAACGTTTTTAGTAGTTAACGAACCTTTCGTTTCATCCACAATCTCGGTTACTTGAGCGAAGAAATCGGTTACATAAGTGTACGTTAAACTGGTGTTTAGCGTGTATTTGTACGTATGGCTAAACTTGAGATTGTGTGTGTATTGCGGACGCAAAAACGGATTTCCCTGTTGGAAATTTAATTCGTCGAGTTGAAACTGAAATGGATTTAAAGTTTGGTAATTCGGACGTTCAATTCGACGCGAGTAAATAAGTGCCCACGAATGATTTTGATTGGCCGCATACGTTAAACCTCCGCTCGGAAATAAGTCGGTATAGCTGCGTTTCACCACTTGGTTTTCAGAAACCTGATTGGCAGTAAGCTCGCCTTTCGATTGCGTATTCTCGGCGCGCAATCCCAGTTGAAAATTAAATTTTCCTATATCGCGACTAAAATTCACGTAAAGTGCATTCACATTTTCGGTATAGTCGAACGCGTTACTTCGATTCGCATCAAAAACCGGTATGCCGTCTTCAAAATCGAACAAATCGAAAACATTCGTTGTTTTTACCACCGAGAACTTACCTCCAGCGCTGAACTTTCCTTTCAAAAGCGGCTGCTCGTAGTCGATTTTAGACGTGTAAATGTCGATGTCGGTTGGCGTTATTTGTCGCGTAATCTGACTGCTCAGCATTTCGGTTTCCGTCGGGTTGTAATAAATATTTGGCTGATACGAATCGCGATCGCTGCTATACAAACCGTAATCAACGTCGATATTTAATTGATGACCAAGCGAATCTTGATATTTGTAGTTTACGTTGGCATATAAATTTTTGTTAGTTGCCTTTGCAATGTTGTTGGCGCGCAATATACTGTCGGTACGCATTGGGTTTAGCAAACCAATGGGCGTTCGTGTATTTCCGTAGGTGTAATTGTTGTTGAAATTCCCCGAAACTATTGCACCGAAAGTATGTTTACTGTTTGCGGAATAATCGTAACCGATGCGGAAATTGTTGGCGTTAACACCTGATTCGGTTGTTCCGCGCGAGTTCAAAAACAATCCGTTTTGGGTTCGGTACAAGTTTATGAAACTATAATTACGCCCGAATCGATTGCTGTAATTGGCATAAAAGTTACCGTATTTACTGCGGTTATTAATTGTTACGGCATTAACTGTAGTTGCATATTCGCCCACATTTAAACCCGTAGACACGCTTCCGTTAGTGCCAAATAACTTGCTTTTCTTAAGTTTGATGTTAATAATACCTGCTGTTCCCGCGGCATCGTATTTGGACGACGGTTCTGTGATCAGTTCGATGGCCGAAATATCGGTTGCTTGAATGGTTTTGAGGAAATCAGTTAAATCGGATCCACTTAAAAAGGATTGCTTTCCGTCTATGTAAATCAATACGCCCGATTTTCCTTCGACAATTAAATTATCGTTATTGTCGATAACCACGCCCGGAGTTTTTCGCAGCAATTCAAAGCCTGATGTTCCGGTAGCGTTAATTGTATTCTCAACTTGAAAGACGGTTTTATCGGCCTGAACTTTAACGATTGGCTTTTTTTGGCTGATTACGACTTCGGTAAGTTGCGTCGATTTTGGTTTGAGTTCAAGCGCTCCTAAATCGATATCGGCGGTAAGCGCAATGCCTTTCCGGATTAGTGTTTCGGCGGCTGTCGCTTCAATTTGCAGATTGTATGCGCCGGCAGCTACATTGGTAAACACAAATTGAAATTGTTCGTTAACCGAAGTTGTAGCCACTACTTTGTTTGCAGCGGTGCTTAAAGTTATGGTTATTGGCAGGTTTGCTTCGGCGGCCGAATTTATTTTTCCCGAAAGGGTAAATCCAGAATTTTGTCCGTAAACAATCGAAGTTAGTAGTAGGAAAAAGACAAGAGTGCAGCGAAATACCGACATAAGAAGAGAAGTTAAAAGCGCTGCAAAGAACGTACTTTTCCGTGGGTAAATGCTCTTTAATTCGCCGAAAAGTACCGTTAGGAATTCTATGTGAAATTGTTAATTTCGAGATTGGAACTTTTTTGGGGGTGCCGGCGGCGCGGTCGTAACGCTTCGCGACCATATCACTGAGCCGCCGTCGCGCCATTCGCTTTATCTTTTTGGCAAATGTTTAGTGGAAATCCCGTGCGCCAAAAAGGATATCACTGCTGTCGCTCACCCAGAAAAACGAAAAGGAAAAACCACTGCACAAACGCTGCGAAGTTCTTGGCGAACTTCACGCTTACGCCTTCTAAAGGCTCAAGAACCAATCTGCAATAAGTTGAACGAGCTGATTAAAATTCATTTTGCAGAAAAGAATTATTCCCCTAAAAAAACTCCTGTAAAATTACCGCACCGCAACATTCACGCTAAAAGCAAAACGAATTATTTTCAAGCAAAATAGCAAAAAAAAAGCCCGACAATGCCGGGCTTTCTCTCAGAATTAATAAGGATTATTTTCCACCTTTTTCCATCTTCGCTTTCAAAGCAGCGAGGATGTCGTTGTTATCACCAAGTGTAGATGTTACTTGGTTGTTGTTAGCTGTTTCAACAGCAGCTTTTGCATTCTTCTCTTCTTCCTCACGGAAAATAGCAGTATGCGATGCCACTACACGCTTGAACTCTTTGTTGAATTCAATGATTTTGAAATCAGCTGCATCTCCTTTTTTCAATTTCTTACCGTCTTCTTTTTCTAAGTGACGAGTTGGGATGAACGCTACGATATCGCTGTTAAACTCTACAGTAGCACCTTTGTCAACGATCTCGCTGATTGTTCCGTTGTGAACGGTTCCAACTGCGAATGAATCTTCGTATTTATCCCAAGGATTAGCTTGTGTTTGTTTGTGACCTAACGAAAGTTTACGTCCGTCAACATCTAATTCTAACACTACTACATCAAGTTTCTCGCCTACGCTAACAAACTCAGATGGGTGCTTGATTTTCTTAGTCCAAGACAAATCAGAAATGTAGATCAATCCGTCGATACCTTCTTCTAACTCAACGAATACACCGAAGTTAGTGAAGTTTCTAACGATACCTACGTGCTTGCTACCCACTGGGTATTTCGCAGTGATATCTGTCCATGGATCTGGAGTCATTTGTTTTACACCAAGCGACATCTTACGCTCTTCTCTGTCGAGTGTCAAGATAACTGCCTCAACAGTATCGCCAACTTTCACGAAATCTTGAGCAGAACGCAAGTGCGTAGACCAAGACATTTCAGAAACGTGGATTAAACCTTCAACACCTTCAGCAACTTCGATAAATGCACCGTAGTCAGCAATAACAACAACTTTACCAGTTACTTTATCGCCTACTTTCAAGTTTGCATCTAAAGCATCCCATGGGTGTGCATTAAGCTGCTTCAAACCTAATTGGATTCTTGTTTTCTCATCATCGAAATCAAGAATTACTACGTTCAATTTCTGATCAAGCTCCAATACTTCGCTTGGGTGGTTGATACGTGACCAAGAAAGGTCGGTGATGTGAATCAAACCGTCTACACCTCCTAAATCGATGAACACACCGTAAGAAGTAATGTTTTTCACAACGCCTTCAAGAACTTGTCCTTTTTCTAACTGACCGATAATTTCTTTCTTCTGAACTTCGATATCAGCTTCGATAAGCGCTTTGTGAGAAACCACAACGTTTTTGAATTCGTGGTTGATTTTCACCACTTTGAATTCCATCATTTTATTCACGTACTGATCGTAATCGCGGATTGGCTTCACATCGATTTGTGAACCTGGTAAGAACGCTTCGATACCGAATACGTCAACAATCATACCTCCTTTAGTTCTGCATTTCACAAAACCATTTACGATTTCACCTGAGTCATGAGCAGCAATTACGCGATCCCATGCTTTGATGGTACGTGCTTTTCTGTGAGAAAGTACCAACTGTCCGGTTTTGTCTTCACGGATGTCGATAAGTACCTCTACTTTGTCGCCTACTTTAAGGTTTGGGTTGTAACGGAACTCGTTCAAGGAAATTACACCTTCAGATTTTGCATTGATGTCAACAATCGCATCGCGGTCTGTGATACGAACTACAACACCTTCTACAACCTCTTCTTGATCCGTTGAAATGAACGTTTTAGCAACTAATTCCTCGAATTCTTTCAAGTTTTTTTCGTCAACCGCGTCAATTCCTTCTTGGAAATTGTGCCAGTTAAAGTCCGCTAAAAACTGTTCTTTGTTTACTGTTTCAGACATAATCTGATTTAAAAATTTGTATTCTGATGTTTCGGAATGCTGCGGCAAAAACCTTCAGAAGTTGTTTTTCAATAAATTAGTTCATTCCTTTTCTCACATTCCACTGCCTTGAAAAGGTGCGCAAAAGTACAAAAAAGTTATTAATCCTGAAATTGTTAGATGAATTTTAAGATAAATGCTAATTTTTAGAATTATGGCACTCTTTTCACGCGTTAAAATCCATATTATAGACTTATTAAAATCGATTTTCACGTTTTGAAAGAACCGTATAAACAGATCATTTTTCCTGTGAATTGCTCGCCTAGCCCCGACTGCAGCGGCAGCCCGGAGTACAAAAAGGCTGTGTGAATTGGGTTAAAAACGGCGACACCAGAAGCCGGTTGTAGCCCAATGAACACGCCTTTTTTTACGAGGACTACAGCGGAAGGCGGGAATAGCTTCAAACAAACATCGGCTGTATAAAAAACTGTACTTTTGTAGCGATTTCACCACTTATGAGAATTGATATTATTACGATTTTACCCGACTTAATGCGGAGTCCGTTTGAAGGAAGCATCATGAAACGCGCCATCGAAAAAGGTTTGGTGGAAGTACATTTTCACAACCTGCGCGACTATACCACCAACAAACAAAAAAGCGTTGACGATTATCAATTTGGCGGCGGCGCTGGCATGGTTATGCAAATTCAACCCATAGACGATTGCATTAAAAAACTTAAAAGCGAGCGCAACTACGACGAGATTATTTACATGACTCCCGACGGCGAAACACTGAACCAAAAAATGGCCAATTCGATGTCGCTTTTAAAAAACATCATCATTCTCTGCGGGCATTACAAAGGTGTCGACCAACGCGTACGCGACCATTTAATCACCAAAGAAATATCGATTGGCGATTACGTTTTGAGCGGCGGCGAGCTGGGTGCCGTAATTTTATGCGACGCTTTAATAAGACTCATACCGGGGGTACTTTCCGACGAGACTTCGGCATTAACCGACAGTTTCCAAGACAATTTGCTGGCGCCACCGGTTTATACGCGTCCGGCCGACTATAACGGATGGAAAGTTCCGGAAATTTTGCTAAGCGGGCACTTCGCCAAAATAGAGCAATGGCGCGAGGAGAAAGCCTTTGAGCACACCAAAAACCGACGCCCAGATTTGTTGGAATAAGTATTGAAAAATACGGCGCTTGTTGTCGAGATTCTCAGACTTTTCCCTAAATGAATTAATTTTTTGAAAGGTTTTTAACAATTCTGTTTCGCAAAACTTAATTTATTTAGATTTGCGATTTACTGCCAAAATTAATGACCGACGCCAAAATACTTATCGTTGAAGATCAGCGCATCATTGCCGAACATTTAAAGGGAATACTCGAAGATTTGTCGTTTTCACGCATTCGTTTTGCGAACGACAAAAGCAGTGCCTTGCAAGCCATTGAGAGCTTTGAGCCGGATTTAATTCTATTAGATATCAGGATGAAAGCTGATTTAGACGGTATTGAAATTGCGCGTTATGTTCAAGACCATTGGCAGATTCCGTTTATTTTTGTTACTGCACAATCGGATACAGAAATCCTGCGAAATGCTTTGCAGTGCAAACCCGAGGCGTACATCACCAAGCCGTTCAAAGAAACCGACATCTTAGCTGCGGTAAGTATTGCCTTAAAAAACAACAGGGAAGACTCTTTTATTAGCATCAAAGAAGGATACAAAGAGGTAAAGGTGTATTTGAATTCTATTTTATTTGTGGAAAGCGACAAAAACTACATTGATATTTATTGTAGATCAAACAAATACACCTTGCGCAACTCTTTAGAGTGGTTTTTGCAGCAGGTAAATTCGCCGCGGTTTACGCGTGTGCATCGTTCGTTTATTGTCAATAAAGAAATGGTCACAAAATCGTCGCGAAATACCTTGTTTATTTCTGATCGCGAGATACCTATTTCCAGAAAATACGCTGCTGAGGCAAAATCTATTTTGCGTAATTGAGTCGTTCGTATACAAAAACGCGTCGTTTATTACCGATAAACTACCTTTTTTAACACTCGTTTTGAACTGCGGTTTCAAGCGGAGAATTTGAGTACCACAGAAGTATTTTCGAATGAATCTGTTTTGGTGAAGAAATCAGAAAATTTGCTCAAAGTACAGAGCGAACTTCATGAAATTACAACAGTTGAAATATTTGACATACAAGGCCGACTCATCGATAAAAAGCGCGGACTTAACGCAAGAGAAGTGACGTTTTCGCTATCAAATATCACGCAGGTTTTATTGGTTAAAGTAACATCAAATACAGGTGCAACTGCCACTAAAAAGATGATTTGGTGATTATTCACTACAAGTAGTTCTTTTTTCAAAAGAAAGAAGCTTGACAATGTATTGTTTAGGCTTTTTTATGGAAAAACTTCATCGGAGGAAGAAAAGCAGGATTTGGAGTTCACTGTTTTTGAAGAAATGGGGATAACTTATGTTGTTTAAATACAAAGTTTTGCAGTTCGTCCCATAATAAAGAAACACAGTTGCTTTAACAGTATTTTTACATTTGTTCAACCAAGTAACTGCTCGAATTACTAAACGCTGACTAGTTTTGAAGGAATTATAATTGCCAAGAACATCCTTTGCTTAACGCAAAAGCATGATAAATTAAAACGCACTTCTTCATATTTACTCGCTTGTTTTTAATTCGATGGCACTTCTTATCAATGAAAGTCTATTATGTTTAAAAAGCTACTTTTTGTACTTTTTGTTTTTGTAAATCTTTCAACTTGTTTTGCGCAAACATTTGAGAGTAACGCTTTTTATTACGAAGTAACAAGTACTTCGCCCCCAACAGTAAAGGTTACTGGCGGCTACGACCCCTACCTGTATTTTAGTGAAACTGTATTTTACGATGGTACAGAATATACAGTGACAAGTATAGGTGATAACGCATTCGCATTCGCATACATTGCTGATATTTATATTCCGCCTACAATTACATCAATCGGAGATTATGCCTTTACCTATTGCTTTGGTACGTCCAATCTTGTAATTCCCGACTCAGTCACTTCTTTGGGCGTGGGTTGTTTTGAAAATTGCTTTGATTTTCAGAATATTACTCTCTCAAATGCACTAACAAACATACCTGATAACGCATTCGCAAGCAACTACAATTTATTATCGCTAGCAATCCCCGAAGGTGTAACAACATTAGGTAACTACAGTTTTAACAATTGCGTTGCTCTTACCTCAGCATTTCTACCTACGAGTTTAACGACTATTGGTTTGAGTGCTTTTTCCTCTTGTTATTCATTAACCGCCGTTATTATTCCGCCAAATGTCACTTCTATACAGAGCAATGCATTCCAGGCTTGCAATTCACTAAACTACGTGGACTGTCAGATTGTTACTCCACTTACTATAGGCATAGATGTTTTTCAGGATGTAAACTTAAATGCTGCAACATTGCACGTCCCATCTGCGGGTTATTTAGCCTACACCTCTGCAGCAGTATGGGAGGATTTTGGAAATATTACAACCGACAGCTGTTTTACACCAATAGCCTATACTGTTTCTGGTGGAGGCTCGGTTTGTGGAAATACTGTTAACCAGTATATCTATTTGGACAACAGTCAACAATTTGTCACCTATTATCTGAAAAGAAATAATGTCGTAGTAGGTTCCGGTGTCAATGGAACAGGATACGGACTAACTTTTGGGCCTTTCAACGCCGTGGGAACGTATACAATTGAGGGTCGACGAAATATTGCAAACTGTATTACCACCATGACCGGATCTGCGGTTATTTCTGCTGGAGGAATTTCCCCAAATCCGGTTGTAGCAGCAATTCAGAACATTTGTCCAGGCTCAACAGTCGCAAATCTAGTGGCTACCGGAACTAATATAAAGTGGTATGCGAGTCCTACAGGTGGTTCTCCGCTCCCAGCTTCAACAAAACTGTACCACGGACTTTACTACGTTACACAAACCAATTTATTTTGTGAAAGTTCGCGAGTTGCTGTAAACGTGAAGATAGTGAACGCTCCAACAATGCCGTCTGGATTAAATACTCAGATCTATAGTGGAAATGCGACAATTAGTAACTTGACTGTCACGGGTACAGCTATAAAATGGTATGCTTCTCAAACCAGCACTACAGTTCTACCCACTACTACACAATTAGTTGACGGTGCAACATATTACGCAAGCCAGACCACAGGAGTTTGCGAATCGGCATATCGATTGGCGGTAACCGTAAAAAAAATTAGCGAAAATTCGGTTTCTATTTGCGGGTCTAAAACTATTGCCGACCTACTGACCACACCGTCGAGCAACAATACTGTAAAATGGTACACATCAGACAGCGGTGGTACGGCCTTAGAAGCTACCACCCCGCTAAACTCTGGCACTTATTATGTTGAACAAACTTTAGCTGCAAGTGTTGAATTAGTAGGAAGTGGATTTCAACTACCAACGGGCGTTCTGGCAGATCCTTCGGGAACCATTTATGTCGCGAATCGTAACATTGGAAAAATCAGTCGGATAGATCCTAACGGCACTATTTCTCAATATTTTACACCTTTAGGCTTACCCTATGGACTTGCCCGACAAACCAACGGCAGTATCTTAATCTGCGAACCCGGAAACAGTAGAATTAGCCGAATGTCGGTTAATAGTGGGGCTATCGAAACCATAGCAAATAATGTGAATGCTACAACGGTAGCAGTACAAAATGATGGCAGGATAATCTATCCTTTCAATACAGGAATCAGAAGAATAAATGAAAACGGAACAGGCGAAACTTTGCTTGGAACTGGATTTAATAGTGTGATTGGAGTCGCTGTTGACAACGAAGGTAGAATCCTTGCTGCTGAATACTCGAATTCCGTCAAAAGAATGAATGAAAATGGATCTGATATAGTAGTTCTCGCAAATCAATTCGACCGTCCTCGCGCTTTAGCTGTTCAGGCAGACGGACGAATTTTGGTTCTCGACAGCGGAAATGGCGCTCTTAAACGAATGAACGCCGACGGCTCTAACATAGAAACTTTGGCTACTGGTTTTAATCAACCTTTTGCGATTTCGATAGAACCCACAGGGAATGTTTTAGTAGCCGACACCGATAACTACTTGATAAAGAGAGTTGTTTTAGCATATACATCCAATCGTGTACCAGTTACCGTAACTGTTGAAAGTATTCCAGCTACACCAGTTGGCGAAACCGCTCAAATTTATTCGGGCAGTACTACTTTGGGGCAACTCAATGCTTCTGGAACCAATGTGAAATGGTATAATGCCGCTACAGCTGGAACAGAGTTACCTAGCTCAACCTCAGTAGTTGATGGAACTACCTACTACGCTGAAAGCAGTAACGGAATCTGCGTGTCGACAGCTCGTTTAGCTGTAAAAGTTAAAAATATCGGCGCCCCAAGCCAGTCGTTTTGCAACAGTGCAACGGTAAACGATCTAGCTGCCACACCCGCTTCCGGAACAACTGTAAATTGGTTTAACACTGCCACTAGCACGACCGCTTTAGAGTATTTTGAATCACTTTCAACAGGTACGTACTACATCGAGCAGGAAAATCCAAGCGTCACCTCTACCCTTACAACTGGTTTCAATGCTTACGGCGTAGCCATTCAAGCAGACGGGAAAATTGTTGTGGCTAATCGAAACGGCAGTCAGATTCGTCGTTTTAATCCCGATGGTAGTGGTGTAGAAATTCTCGGCTCTGGATTTGGCAACCCTTCTGGAGTGGCTATTCAAGCCGATGGGAAAATCGTAATAACAAATTCCGGAGACAACACGATAAAGCGTATGGATGCCGATGGATCAAACATCGTGACACTAGCAACTGGATTCAATAATCCTACGGGAATCGCGATCGATGCTTTGGGAAATATTTGGTTCTGCGACACCTACAATAACGCTGTCAAACGAATGAATGCAAACGGAACAGGCATTACCACTGTGGGTTCTGGATTTAATAATCCACGAGGAATTGCAATCGACGCGAACGGAAAAATTATTGTTGGCGATAACAGTCCAGCAAAGGTAAAACGAATGGATGCAGACGGAACAAATAGTGTAGCAGTTGGTTCCGGTTTTGGATATCCATTTGCGATCGCACTCCGACCTAACGGTAAAATTATCGTCGCTGACTACGGGAATTTACAGGTAGTTCAAATGGATGCCGACGGTGGAAACAGAAAATTAATTGGATCAGGTATTGGCTATTGTGCAGGTGCAGCAGTTACAACTACAGATCAAATCATAGTATCTGATTTTGTGGCAAATTCTGTAAAGAAGATCATTCCACCAGTGACTTCCAACCGCTATCCGATTTCAGTTACCGTAACGCCTAACTCGGAAAATACTACGACAACAAATACTTGCGAACCTTATACTTGGGCGCATAACAATCAGACGTACAACTATTCCGGAGTTTTTTACGGAACTACAACAAACTGCGTTACCGAAAAACTTGTCTTGAATATTGGTTTTCCAACAGTTTGGGATGGAACCGAATGGACCGGCGGACTTCCAGACGCATCGCGCAAAGCAATTATCGCTGGAAATTACTCCGAAGCAGCAAACATTCATGCATGTACCTTAGACATTGTAAATGAAGCAGTTGTAGTTGTACCTTCTGGATTTGACTTTATTGTCGATGGAAAAGTAACTGTAGAGCCCGGCTCTTCTTTAACGTTCCAAAATAACGCCAATTTACTGCAAACTAAAGCAGTGACTAATGAAGGTGAAATCACATCAAAACGTATGGCATACATGCGTCGACAAGATTATGTGTATTGGTCTTCCCCAGTTTCCAATCAAAATCTGCTGGACTTTTCCCCACAAACACTTACCAACCGTTTTTATACGTTTAATGAAAATACAGGTCAATTTGCCGCTGTAGATCCAATTGCCAACGACTTTATTCCCGGAATTGGCTATATGGTACGTGCGCCAAACACGTATTTAAATCCGCCTGCAGCCCCACAAGCTTTTCACGGAAGCTTCACAGGTGTTGCCAACAACGGTAACTATTCTCTAACGTTAACTCATGTTGGCAATGGTTACAATTTTATAGGAAACCCCTACCCTTCGCCTATCGATGCTAATGAGCTTTTACAAAATGTAACGGGTACTGTTTATTTTTGGACACATACCTTGCAAGGTGTAGGCACGCTCAATTACGCTTCTTATAATTTACTTGGCGGAATTGCTAGTCTTGCAGGAGGTGCTATTCCAAACGGAATCATTCAGACGGGACAAGGATTTCTGCTGAAAGTTACTGCTCCAACAACCCTGAACTTCAGCAACGATATGCGTGTTGGAAATAACGACGGGCAATTCTTCCGAACAGCTAATTCCGAAAAACACCGAATCTGGTTAAACTTACGCTCGGGTGAAACCGACTTAAACCAGATTCTAGTTGGTTACACTGCCGGAGCAACAAACGAATTTGATCCAGCATTCGACGGACCGTTACTAAGCAGCGGAAATGCATTAGCAAGCTATGTTAACGATACACGTTTGGGTATTCAAGCAAGAGCGCTTCCGTTTGAAACCACCGATGTAGTAGGTCTCAATTTGCAAGTTGAACAAGCAGCAAACTTTACGCTTGCTATAGATCATACAGACGGCGTATTTGCAGAAGGACAAAATGTGTACGTTAAGGACAACCTACTAAACTTAACACATAATTTAAGCGAGGCACCTTATACTTTCTATTCAGAAACTGGCGAATTCACTTCCAGATTAGAATTGGTGTTTGAGGCTGAAACTTTAGGAGTTGAAAATCCTACGAACAGCGGAAACAGCGTTTTGGCCTATCATTCGGGCGACACTGTTGTAGTAGAATCGGCAGTAGAAGAATTAAACAGCGTTCGCATTTTCGATTTACGCGGACGTGAAATGTATTCCTCAAAACAAATTACGGGTCAAAAATTCAGCATTCCGCTCCCAGCCGGACAGCAAATGATTCTCGTTCAAATACAAACTGCAACGGGAACAAGTACAACAAAAAAAGTGATGCACTAATTAAAATCGAAATCTACTCCAATAAGCCGCTGCAAAACAGCGGCTTATGTTTTTTAAATAAACGTGTAATTTATTTGCTCAAAATGATTTTATAACTAAATTTGCGCCCACATTAGACCAACCTCTGACGAGAATCGTGAATGTTGCTCTGATTTTAAATCAAATTTTTTAAAAAATGTCAGATTTATTAAAGTTCGTAAACGACGAACTAATCGCGAAAAAAGATTTTCCTGATTTCGGAGCAGGTGATACCATTACCGTTTATTACGAAATTAAAGAAGGTGAAAAAACACGTACACAGTTTTTTAAAGGTGTAGTGATTCAGCGTAGAGGTACAGGTAGTACTGAAACGTTTACAATCCGTAAAATGTCTGGTGCTGTTGGTGTAGAGCGTATCTTCCCAATCAACCTTCCTGCATTGCAGAAAATCGAAATCAACAAAAAAGGTTCTGTACGCAGAGCACGTATCTTCTACTTCCGTGAACTTACCGGAAAGAAAGCGAAAATCCGCGACAAGCGAAGATAATTTGTTTCAGTGTTCAAATATCAAGTGCCCGTTTTCTTTGGAAAGCGGGTTTTTTTATGAATTTCGTAAAAAGTACACGAAGTTTTTTTAGCATCTGCAAAACTGTGTTAACATCAGAGAAAACGATATAGCTGCCGCCAGATTTGGCTATCTTTGCCCGGTTTTAAAATTCTCAAAAAGATGTCAAATAACGCTGGAATTATTTACACGATTACTGATGAAGCTCCCATGCTTGCAACACATTCGCTGTACCCAATCCTTAAAAAATTCTTATCGGCTGCTGGAATAAGCATCGAAACAGCCGACATTTCCCTAGCAGCTCGAATTATGGCCGTATTTGCCGACGAACTGCCGTTTGAAATAACCGATAACCTCTCTAAACTAGGATTGTTAGCTACGCAACCAGAAGCTAATATCATCAAACTTCCGAATATCTCTGCTTCGATTCCACAACTCAAAGCAGCAATAGCCGAACTTCAAGCACAAGGCGTTTCCGTTCCCGATTATCCGGCCGATGCAGCCGACGCTGATGCGCAAGCAATCAAAAATAAGTACGCTAAAGTACTCGGATCAGCCGTAAATCCTGTTCTTCGTGAAGGAAATTCCGACCGCCGAGCACCAAAAGCAGTTAAAAACTACGCCAAAAAACATCCACACAGTATGGGTAGTTGGTCGAGCGATTCAAAAACTCGCGTTGCCAGCATGTCTTCAGCAGATTTTTACAGCACTGAAAAATCGATCACCGTACCTGCTGAAACTACATTTGCCATTCATTTTAAAAACGAAAACGGCACCGTAACCGAACTAAAAAGCCCAGCACCACTGCAAGCCGGAGAAATAATAGACTCGGCTGTATTAAGTATTTCAGAATTAAAGAAGTTCGTAGCCGAGGAAATTGAAAAGGCAAAAAAAGACGACTTGCTTTTTTCCATGCACCTGAAAGCAACCATGATGAAAGTTTCAGACCCCATTATGTTTGGAGCTGTCGTTTCGGAATTTTACAAACCTGTACTTTCAAAATATAGCGAAACGCTCAAAGAAATAGGTTTCAATGAAAATAACGGTTTAGGCGACTTGTACGATAAACTACAAGGACATCCGTTGCAAGCTGAAATCGAAAAAGCTATTGCCGATTTATACTCGGTTCGTCCGGCACTTGCCATGGTTAATTCCGATAAAGGGATTACAAACCTGCACGTACCTTCAGACGTAATTGTAGACGCTTCCATGCCGGCAATGATTCGCACCAGCGGACGCATGTGGAACAAAGACGGTAATGCGCAAGACACCGTTGCGGTTATTCCAGATCGTAGTTATGCTGGCTTGTACACGGCTACAATCGATTTTTGTAAGGAAAACGGCGCATTCGATCCGACAACCATGGGAAGCGTTCCGAATGTGGGTCTGATGGCGCAAGCTGCCGAAGAGTACGGTTCGCACAACAAAACGTTTCAAATAAAAGAAGCCGGAACTGTATTTGTAGTTTTAGGCGATGGCCGCGAAGTTTTAGAACAAAAAGTACAAGCAGGCGATATTTTTAGAATGTGTCAGGTTAAGGACGCTCCGATTAAAGATTGGGTAAAACTTGCTGTAAACCGTGCGAAACTAAGCAATACGCCAGCTGTTTTCTGGTTAGACGACAAACGGGCACACGATCGTGAATTGATCGCTAAAGTACAAACGTATCTTACCTATTTCGACACAAGCGGCTTAGACATTCGCATCATGAATATTACTGATGCGACCGTACACACCTTAACACGATTGAAAAACGGCCTCGATACGATTTCGGTAACAGGCAACGTTTTACGCGACTACCTCACTGATTTATTCCCTATTTTGGAGTTGGGAACTTCAGCAAAAATGTTGTCGATTGTACCGTTAATGAATGGCGGTGGTTTGTTTGAAACGGGCGCTGGAGGTTCTGCTCCTAAACACGTAGAACAATTTTTAACCGAAGGCTACTTGCGTTGGGATTCTTTAGGAGAATTCTTGGCTATTGGTGTTTCTTTAGAACATCTCGGACAAACGCAAAACAATGCAAAAGCACTTGTTCTTTCGGAAACTTTAGATCAGGCGACCGAGAAATTTTTGGATGAAGATAAGTCGCCCGCACGTAAAGTAGGTCAAATAGACAATCGTGGTTCGCATTTTTATTTGGCTTTGTATTGGGCTGAGGCGTTAGCAGCGCAAGAAAAAGACACGGACTTGCAAGAAACGTTCAAACCTATTGCAGCAGCGTTACGTTTGAACGAAGAACAAATTAACGCCGAGTTTATTGCTGCGCAAGGAAAAGTTCAAGATATTGGAGGCTATTACCGTCCGAATCCGGCATTAGCGAGCAGTGCGATGCGCCCGAGTGCAACACTTAATGCAATCATCGGAAACTAAGAAAGCAATTTTAAATAAACTAAACCGACAAGTACGCATTGTGCTTGTCGGTTTTTTTATCTAGAAATGATATGTTTCTACATAGGTTGCAATGTGTCTGGGATGAGTTATTGCGCTTTTTATATTTTTCCATTCTTTCGATTCAGACAGCTATCGGGGTCGCGACGTTCACCATTTAACGTATCGTTTTTTAGAAACTAGTCCCGATAGCTATCGGGAGAGAAGATAGTTTCGATAGTTATTGGGATTGTGACGTTTGCCACTTCACGTATCGTTTTGCCCAACCCAAACCACGTATCGTTGGTGCCTGAGCCTGTCGAAGGCCGATGCAAAGACTTTTAAGTATTAAGACCTAAGTATTAAGACTTTACAACGTTCACCACTTTACGTATCGATTTGCCCGCCTGAAGCCACAATTCGCTGGTTCCAGAGCGTATCGAAGGGAACATTGTGTACATCGTGAAAAACTTTGTGAAACATTGTGCTCCATTTTCCCTTTTTTTCATTCCGATAGCTATCGGAATTCTCTTTTTTCCATTTTTTCGCTTTTTTCGCTTTTTTCGCTTTTTTCGCTTTTTTCGCTTTATCCCGCTGTCCGCTATAGTCCTCGTAAAATACGGCAGGTTCACGCGCGCAGCATCCGGCT